>NZ_JAFNPG010000004.1:0-280487 GCF_026535815.1 Snodgrassella sp. B3088 | reverse complement strand
CCATGGCTCCTTTGCCGACGCTGAGTAGATTTTAGGTGACGGGTGGTGACAATGAGTCCGTGTCGAGCGCTGATTTTTTCGGCCTTTAGAGCGAGATTTATACAATAGAATTTGGCATGAGATTGGATTGCTTTTAGTCAGCCTCTTATAGCCTAAAGTCTTTGAGTGACTAGATGACATATCATGTAAGTTGCTGATAGGTTTCCAGTTTTCCGCTCCTAGGTCTGCATATTGTACTTTTCCTCTTACTCGACTTAACCAGTACCAACCCAGCTTCTCAACGGATTTATACCATGGCACTTTAAAGCCAGCATCACTGACAATGAGCGGTGTGGTGTTACTCGGTAGAATGCTCGCAAGGTCGGCTAGAAATTGGTCATGAGCTTTCTTTGAACATTGCTCTGAAAGCGGGAACGCTTTCTCATAAAGAGTAACAGAACGACCGTGTAGTGCGACTGAAGCTCGCAATACCATAAGTCGTTTTTGCTCACGAATATCAGACCAGTCAACAAGTACAATGGGCATCGTATTGCCCGAACAGATAAAGCTAGCATGCCAACGGTATACAGCGAGTCGCTCTTTGTGGAGGTGACGATTACCTAACAATCGGTCGATTCGTTTGATGTTATGTTTTGTTCTCGCTTTGGTTGGCAGGTTACGGCCAAGTTCGGTAAGAGTGAGAGTTTTACAGTCAAGTAATGCGTGGCAAGCCAANCGTTAAGCTGTTGAGTCGTTTTAAGTGTAATTCGGGGCAGAATTGGTAAAGAGAGTCGTGTAAAATATCGAGTTCGCACATCTTGTTGTCTGATTATTGATTTTTCGNCGAAACCATTTGATCATATGACAAGATGTGTATCCACCTTAACTTAATGATTTTTACCAAAATCATTAGGGGATTCATCAGTACAAAGCAGGAGAGGGTGGAGACCCTCTCCTATGAAATCTGGAGTAACAACGCTTTACACATGTTTTTCGCAGTAGCCCCGTTGCACATACGTTACAACGTCCCCACGCCCCCAAAGCCATCAAACAGCCCGTTTGCTACTCTCGCTGCTTAAACGGACTGTCTGATGGCTTTGCCCCCTACTGCTAGATTGTTATTATTATCGTTCAGGCAGAATATCAGGATTGATGTTTTTCTGTATGTCCTGAACGGTTTTATCGTATGTTTTCTGTGCTCTAGTAGAAAAATCTGCGTTAGAGACTTCTTGAGCAAACTTACTCAATAGTCTGGCTTCAGTTTTATACCCGCTGTTATACAATTCTTTTGATATTTGGGCATAGTTACTGACAATTTCAGTCCGAGTTGTGACAGCTTCCTTTATAAAGGCATGAGATGGTCTTTTATTGGTCTGTATCGCCTCAATAAGATCTTTCGCAAGCTGCTTTTGAACACTGCCCACAAAGCCGCGCTTACGCATGGAAGACAGTATTAAATTTTCTCCTTTAACGGTTACTCCTCTATGCTGGCGACGAGTAGCAGCACAAGGAACACCTTGTTCTCGCATTTTTTCTGCAAAGCGTAAACGCCATTCGTATAAATCATTCTTACGCGGATTAAGTCTTTGGCCAAATTCATCTTTCATTAGAACACAGAGGTGTACATGTGGATGTGGCGGCTCACCTGCTCGTTCTGCGTCTGTATGCAACGCAAATGCGTACTGGTGGCCTATAAACTGTTCAGCGGCAAATTCCCTTGCTGCATTCTTTACGGCCTCTGGTGGCGTTCCTGCGGGCATAGAAAGCACAATATTAATTGCTTCCCGCTTTTTACTCTGCTCCGGTATTCCTAGTTTCTTCCAGTCATTGATCTGGCCATATACTTCTTTTTTGCCTTTGAGTTTCTCACCATCCTGATTTTCTATATCTATTTCACCATTCCGGCTTATGTAATTGAGATGGCCGCGAATACCTTTCAATCCGGTACTTGTATTACTTTTGCGCTTGGAAATTTTAACCATTACTTCAGGTTGTTTAAGAGCCGCAGCGCGCAAATTGGCCAGACCATAGCCAGCTTTAAGCGGTGGCTTAGGTTTCTTTTTGAATAAAGAAAAACCGCCAGAATCTTTTGTTCTGACGGCGCGGGTTTTGTATAACCAATCGTCTATGGATCTGTTCATTTAAATTTTTTCCTACTTGCCTGGATTACTTCATTTACACTTTCTGTGTGTTTCTCAATGATTGTACGAAGTTTCTGAATTTCATCTGTGGTGATTCCGCCTGATTCACCAATGTTCAGCTGACGAGCTATCTGATTAAGATTGCGTCCAATGCGTAACAGCTGATAATTGGACTGATACAGTGCCTGTGTTTCATTATTTGACAGAGTAGGGTGTCCGGTAATGTAGTGTTCGATAATATCCACAACAAAGGCATTAGATGTCATTAAATGTAGTTCAGCTACAGCTTTTAAATATTCAAGCTGATCATTGTTTATCTGTATTTCCAGTCTTTTTTTATTTCGTTGGCTGTCTGTATTGCTGTAGTTATTTACATTATCCTTTGGCTCAAGATTCAGCTGTTCCAATAATAATGTTTTTGCCAGTTTTGAAATACTAGGCTTACCGGTTTTACTCAATGCTATTTGTTTCAACTTTTCCACTACTTCTGGAGTAAGGCCATATATTTTAGGCTGGCTCATTAATGCACTCCTTAGCGATTATATTCTTCGAAAATATCCTGTGATTGAGACTGTTCAACATTGATACCTGCTGCTTTTATTTCCTGTTTATAGAAGTTGGCCAAAGCTTCATTTTTTAGATGAGCTGGCATATTCTCTATGACCTTTTCAACAGCAAATAGCCGTACTTGTCTGAGTTGTTGATCTTTTTTGGACAGTAAAGGATTCTGGCTCAAATAAGCTTCTTTCGCTCGAAGAAGTATTTCTTCATCCGGTGCCAGTTTTTCTTTGACAGGCTCATTAGAAATTTTTTGTTCTTGCTGAAAGCTAAGAACGTAATTTTGTATTTTCTGTGCATCACGACAGGCGTGTAAAATTTCATTTGGATCTTTCTCTAGAACGGATACCCAGCCTTCAACGTAACTCGCATGACGTTTAGGATTATGGGGCATTCCTAGCTGCCGGTTAATCATCATTGAGGCAATTTCAGCGCGCAATTCTTCGCGAGCGTATTCCGGAGAACCGAATTGATTTATCATTTTTCGGTTTAATCTTGATTCATGGCCTGTCCAGTGGCCAAGCTCATGCAAGGCTACTGCGTAATAAGAACCAGCATTATTAAATTGTGCCTTTTCTGGTAATACAATCTTATCCTTGCGCAAGCTGTAATAGGCATCGTTACCGAATTTGTGTTCAATATTTGCCTTAGAAGCAATTAGAATGCGTTCAGCCGGATTGTCACTTGACCAGGTGAGTTCAGGTAATGGCTCTAGCTCTAATTTAGGTAAGCCATTAATTTGTTCAGCATTGAAAACAGTGAAATTTTTAACAAATGGTTTCTCTAATGGTATTAAGATAGTTTTAGGTTTTCCATTTTCATCAGTTATAGGTTTTCCGTTTTTATCCCGTTCTGTGTGTTCTGCGTGTGTAATCAGTTTGAGCAGTTTTATGCCATGTTCCCCTTTTTTGACTTGTGCATTGACTGATTGAGCTTGCCGATAGGTTAGCCAGCGCGGATCATCACGTCCTGCCATAATAAGGCGAAAATTATTACTCCCGCTGTATGGGTTACCAGTAATATAGTTATAGGGTAAAGCTGTTCCTTTGCTCGGATTCCACGGCATTTGAAAAGGCGCGGTACCTGCTTTAATCATATTTATCAGCTCATCAGCCATTTCCTTAGCATAGTCTTTCTGCTTTTGTTGTTGAGTTGGTTTTTCGCTCATGAAGAATGTGTTCCAAAAAAATAAAATGCCCGCACAGCTTCAATCTGGCGGGCGGTGTTTCAATTACAAATTTGAATAGACTGGATACTCTCAGTCTTTATTTAGTGCAGATATAATAAAAATCCCCGCACAGAATATCTGGCGGGGGTTGTATTAATGATTCATCGTAGAGTGCACTGATTTCACAAGTGATTTAACATGTTGTGGCAGTGCAGGACTATTCAGATAGGCTTCTAATTTTTCAGAAGAAGAGGATGCCTCAAGATATATATCAAATTCATCTTTATTTAAAATGGCCATAAGTTGCAATTCTTCAGGTAAGAGATATTGATCAAGTGTATTTTGACCACTTCCATCATCAATCAGTTCTTCAGTATTAGATAATAAGGTATTCATATTTTATCTTTCAATTTCTGGATCCATAGATGCTGAGCTTGTAGGCTGAATATGTTGCTGTTGCTGTTGCTGTTGCACTATGTCTTGAGACGGGATTTGCATAGGTCTAGGCATATTCAAATGAGAGCCAGCCATATATTTAACTGTATTTTGATAATAATTCTGTAAAGCTTTTTCATAAGATTCAGGGTCGAGACCGCGTATTGCATCAATTGTTGCCTTTTCATAAAAGGTCAGTTGGGCTTTTGCTTCAGAATTTAATTTACTGGCTTTATCCATGTAAATTTGTTTATCTGTCTGAAGGGAAACATTATTATCTGAATTATTATCAGGTGAATTTAGCTCATCTGTTTCAGCATTGGCTTGGAGGTTCTCCCATTCGGCGTATGCATTCATTAATTCACCGTTTGATAACTGGTCTGGATAATCAGGTACATAACCAGGAGATTGCTCGTGCTCATTAGTAAGAGGTTGACCTGGTCCGGTATCTGAAGACTGCTCAGGCACATAACCAGGAGATTGCCCAGGCTCATTAGTAAGAGGTTGACCTGGTCCGGTATCTGGAGACTGCTCAGGCACATAACCAGGAGATTGCCCAGGCTCATTAGTAAGAGGTTGACCTAGTCCGGTATCTGGAGACTGCTCAGGCACATAACCAGGAGATTGCCCAGGCTCATTAGTAAGAGGTTGACCTGGTCCGGTATCTGAAGACTGTTCAGGCAAATAACCAGGAGATTTACCAGGCTCAGAAGTTGGAACTGGTTCAGGTTGTGGATTATTGTGCTGTAATACTTCTACTAAAAACAGATTTCTCACAACTTGCTTTTCAGTTTGGCCAATTATCTGCCCATCTTGGTTTTTTTCTGGAATTTGGATAGTAACTGGCTGTTTGTCTTGCTTTTCCAGTTTGATTGTGTCACCAATCTTTGCTTTTGCCTGTTTAATTGCATCAGCTAATCCAACGCCCCATATCGTACGTTCTTTACCATCTTTTTCTAGTGTGACGTAGTAACTGTTCTGATTTTTACTGACATGCAAATATGGTGCTTCACCGTGTGCTATTAGACGCTCACCAGATAAAAATTCTTTTTTGGGCGCATCATTTAGGCTTGTTTTTTTGGTTTGCTCCTGATTGAGTAAATCAGGTTCAATGCTATTCAAAGATTGTTCTGTACGCAATTTTTCCACTAGTGCCAAGTCTGCTGCTGTAGGTTTATAACCTCGTGTGCGAATGCCTTGGCTTTCTGCTGCAACATACATCATTGATTTAAATTCTTGTGAGCCAGAAAGCTTGATACTGTCCCAGCTTTTAGCTTTGGCAACTTCTAGCATATCACGCACTGTTTGTGCATCGGTTCTTGCTGTACTGATTTTTTTACCTTTGTCTTCAAATAAAACAGTTGTACCGTTTTTTGAAGACAGATATTGTCCATTTGCCACTATATAGCGACTAGCTAGATGATCAGGCGGGGCTTTATATTTTAAATCTGTTATAGGCTGTTTCGTTTTAGGTACAGCTGATGCTTCAGACTGTTTCTGCTCAGCTGATGCTTCGGCCTGTTTCTGCTCAGCTGATGCTTCGGCCTGTTTCTGCTCAGCTGATGCTTCGGTCTGTTTCTGCTCAGCTGATGCTTCGGCCTGTTTCTGCTCAGCTGATGCTTCAGTCTGTTTATACTTAGTTGAAGTTCCAATCTGTTTCTCTTCATCTATATTTTTAATTTGCTGTTTCGGTTGACGGTCAGTTACAGTAATTTCTGGTTTTTGTCTGGAATCCAGCTCAATGCTGTTGATAGTTGTAATCACGGTTTCTGTATCCTCATGACGAAAAAAAACCGCCTGTTCAGAGGCGGTATTATTAAATGTAGTTTCGGACGGAGAGGGCGGATCAGGAAGAATAGACACTGATTGCTGGGTGCCGGCTTCTGATATTATTTGTTGTTCTTCTTGATCCTGTGCTGCTTTGTGTAATTGTTCGCCATCCAATCCAAGCTCGTTTTTGTGCTTTGCTGCAAAGATTCTATTTCTGATTTGTTCAACATCTTGGGCTTTTCTGATGTGTCCAGCTTCGCCTTGGGTAAGTTTGTCAACGCCATAACCAAGCTCCTTATTTAAATAGATATCCATATCATTACCGTGCTTATTGATAATAGCATGAATCATTTCTGGTTTAATTGCAATATTCAATGCACCTTCATGTGCAGTCATAACCGCAGCACCTATTACCTTACCACCATTGGTTTCTATATAACCTCTGAGGTTAGCAATTGTGCTACCAACTGAAAGCGTATCATCTACAAGTAAATACTCCTGTCCAGCCTTTACTTCACCCGTAAATAAAGGTTGATATGCCAGACGGTGGTCAATACCTGCGTCGGTACGATTTACCTTATTGGCTTGTAAAATATTATGGTCAACAGGTGAATCTAATTCTTTACTCAATACTGCGGCCATAGCAAGTGGAATTTGATTGTTACCTGATGCCTCTATAGCACTTACTGGAACGATTAAAACCGGATGTCCATTAATCATTTCATTAATCTGGGCAATGGTTTCAGAAGTTATTAACTTGGTTACAAGCTCAAGAGCTGCCTGTTTATCGCCACTTTTGGCAGACTTATATTGAGCCTCTTTTTTTAAGTCGCCTAGAGAACCATTTCTGATAACTGGAGGAAAATCGTCCCACGGTGTCCGGTTAGGTTTTGGCCAATCTGTTTGTACCTGAGACTGTATTACAGTTTCAGATAAAAGTACCTGCTTTACTCTGTCCAGCCCGGCAAGCGCATGTAAATCATTAAAATCTGACGGGTAGTTATTTTGGCCGTGCTGTTCTTGGTATATAGCAATCTGTTCTTCAGTAAATTCTGGCATGATAACTCTAGCCTGATTACCGAATAAACTCGCAGCCTCTTTCGCATGATTAATACCAGTTCTGCTCACATCATTATCAGCTGCAATGATTACTGAGGTCTCAGCATTTAATACTTGCTTCATTTGCTCGGCAACCGGACGCAGATTACCGGCGTTAAATGCGACTATCACAGGATAACCAGTAGCCTGATTAATACTGGCAGCTGTGGCCACGCCTTCAGCCAATACAACCCCCTGATTAATGCGTTTGCTATCTCCGATAATTGTATAGCTGCCCTGCATTCTGCCACCTGATAGAAAACGTTTTTCTCCACTCTGATTAATAAACTGAAGAGAAACGATTTTTTGATTATTTAATACAGGTATTATCAGATTATCATTGCCTTTATACATTCCTTGGCGCAACTGGCTGATAATTGATGATTCAGTAATCCCTTTTTTAACCAGATAAGGGTGATTGGCAGAAGCAGGAAGATTTCTTTGCCATATCTGCTGCGCAGATCGTTCAGCGTTCTGTTGTTTTTCCCGGAACAATTTTTCTTCAGCTTGTCGATTCTTTTCAGCTTCAGCCTTGCGTCTGGCTACTTCTTCAGCTGACGGTGGAGTATATGAACCAGAACGGACATAACCGGCTTGGCGAGCTTCATAGTATAGAGAACCAATATGAACGTGGCCTTTTCTAATACTTTTCCAAGTAGCACGGGCATCACGCGGATTATATTTGTCACTTTGTTGTGACCATGTATCCCAAATTTCAAAGCCTTGTTCGCCCAGCTCATCTTTAATTGCTGCTCCCATTCTGACCCACAAGTCGCGGTCATGGGAGTTCAGATGATTTAAAGCAAGCCTTATTTCGTCAATATCACTCATTCTGCCTCCTTAATAGCATAAAAAAACCGCCTTTCGGCGGGTTGGTTTATGGAGATGGGTATTGCTATGAATTGTTTAGTACAGCCTTAAAAATCGGCATTGAATCAATTCCAAGATTAGCATCAATGTATTTACTCAACTCTTCGATAAATTCAGGTTTACTGTCAGGAGTTACCAGGTTGCCTAGTATTGTTTTAGCAATATCACCGGCATTGGTTGTATCGCGCCAGTCTGTGTTTGGTAATTCTTCAGATGGTATATATCGTGCTACTGGTGGGCTGGAAGTACGGACTGATTTTCTACCTGGTATATTTAATAACGGTATGGGTGATAAAGGTAAATGAGCACGTGGCTT
This sequence comes from Snodgrassella sp. B3088, assembly GCF_026535815.1. NCBI lineage: Bacteria > Pseudomonadati > Pseudomonadota > Betaproteobacteria > Neisseriales > Neisseriaceae > Snodgrassella > Snodgrassella sp. B3088. The sequence goes on along the minus strand of NZ_JAFNPG010000004.1, from coordinate 272,152 downwards.
CAACACTTCATCCTGAAAATACATGATTTTATCTGCCATTATTGGTAACTTACCAGATTGCTTAATAATACATTTTTCATATGGCAAAATAGTAAGCTCTTGCGGCAGTAAAACAGCACGACGCTGATCAGATATACTTTGACTAGTTCCTCTGCCTCGCCCTGAAGAATGAGACTTAGATTTAGCTTTGAAAGTTTCATACCCAATCCTTTTACTTATCTCTTCAGCATCTTTATCATCGCTACAGGTAAAAGATATCTGAGTATTAAAGTTGGTAAAAAATGTTCGGGCTGCTTCTGCACCGTAAATTTGTGCAATTTGTGCCGGAGACTGCATGATGATAAGTAAGCGCAGATTGTATCCAGCCATGTAGGGTACGCCATCAATAATGGCTTTGACGTATCCCAAGGCTGGAAACTCATCAAGTAGCATTAGGCACTGGTATTTAAGAAATGGGTTGTTTTCCGGTAATCCTTGTTGCAGGTTGACGGCTACTAATTGACTGTAGAAAAGATTAAGTAATCTTGAAAGAGGATTTACATCTTGAGGCGCAATGCCCACATAAACTGTCATACGTAGTTTACGTAGATCAGTTAAATAAAAGTCATCATTACTTGTTGCTGCTTCAACGACTGGATCCAGAAAAACACCTAGTGGTGCAGTCAGAGTGGCAACAATATCAGCTCCTGTTTTAGCATTACCAGAGGCAAAGCCTAGTAATAGTGTTTTGCAATTCTCACTTAATCTGGTTTCATTCTGTTGTTCCCGCAATTCAATTTCTTCTTTTATCCACTCAGCCAGAGTTTTACCGTTTTTAGGAGTGGTAAGACGAAATAAGTTAGATATTGTGGTTTTCTGGCTCGTATCTGTTAAATCACGTTCATGTTCAGTTTCTACCATGTATAACATTAAACCGGTAAATAGCTTTTGAGCTGAATCAGCAAAGAAGCCGGAAGTCCCGCTGATATCTTTTACTGGTTTTGGTATCAGCACTTCTGCAATGATAAGAATGTCTTTGTACATAAAACGCGGGTCTCGGCGAATGTAAGTACAAGGGTTGTAACGGTGAGATTGCAGAGGCGCACTCTGGTCTGTGCTATGTTCGGGCATAGTACCACCAGGATTAAAAAGATAAACTTTCTGTTTTAATACCTTTTCACGAAAACCTGCGGTTTTTAGATAATTCTCCATCTTGGGATCTGTGTTTACCAAACTATGGGAGTAATGTAATAAGTTTGGAATAACTATCCCGATACCTTTACCACCTCGTGTTTCAGAAGTTACATATGCAAAGGCAGTGTTTGACCAACGCAAAAAATTTTTTCCAATTTTGGCCAGAAGTATGTCTGGTGGATCTTTCTTGTTAAATTTATCTTTTAACAATCCAGCTTTTCTGATTTCTACAAGATTTGCAAAGCGGGCAGAACCATGTAATTCGCGTTTAGGTTTGCTCAATGCTACTGCTATTGCCATGATGAAAGGTATAACTGGCGGAATAATAGAGATAACACTGCAAATCCAGAATGGCTTGACAAAATGTGGATTCAATTCTGTTCTATGTTGATATAGGGTAAATAAAATTTTTAATGAAGGAGTAGCTTTAATATGTGTCCAGCTTAAAAATATCTGACTGCCTAGGAATTGTCCTCCTATAGCAAATATCACGCTAAAGACCAGACAAAAAACCAGTAATATAAAAAATCTTTTCATGGTCTATCCTTTTTAACTGATAGAATTCTCATCGTATCTGCATAAATTTCCCATACTTCTCTTTCTTCATCATTGTATGAATATCTGCGTGAGCGCATAGAGCCTCGTATAAATACTGAATCTCCCTGAAGAAGATATTCACCTGCCAGTTCAGCTAATTTGTTATAAAGCAATACAGAGAACCATTGTGTGTTTTCCTTTATCTGGCCAGTCGTTTTATCAGTGTACCGGTCATTGACACAGACACGTAATCGAACAACAGGAGTTGAATTATTAAGGTAAGATATGATGGGTTTCTTTCCGACATTACCCATTATTTCTATGCTATTAAAAGATGGATTCATATACTTATGCCTGATAAAAAATTAGAAGAGTTAGAAACGGAGATTACAAAGCTAAATCAACAGCAAAAGTTGTTAATTTGTGTATGTAGAGAATTGTTGCTGGCAATTATGGCCAGCTCCTCGGATCAGCCTATTCCGGAAAAAATGAAATATTCTCTGGATATACTATTGGCTGAAAAAAGTGAACTGGCCACATTGTTTGATGATGATTCTTTCTGGCTCAGACTGGATGAGTTGTGTCGTGACCGTCTGTAATAGTGAATTTTGAACGTAAATTGTGTTTAATCGTGTCTATTTCAGTTTTACCTTGATGAGTACATGTTTGTGGCTGATGTATAAGCTTTTCTCTGATATTCTGCTTGATAGTCGCCAGATCACTGCTGTCAGGATTAGTCATGATTAATGTTTTCCTTTGAACAGATGCCGGTATTCTTCTGGGTAAATTGGGTGAGGATCTTGCCACAGCCCCAGTTTTTGTTTACGGGCATTCATTTCAACCTGTGAATAATCTTTTTGCGGATAACGCTTGTACGACCATGCATAACCAGTTTCTACCATTCTTCTGTTTATGTCTGTGCCATTGAGGTAAACAATACCCAATTCACGACCATAACGGTCATTGCCCACAATATCAATCTGAACCGGTTTTTGAAAAATCAGATTGGCCAGCGTCTGTTTTGATTTTTGGCCAAACGCCTGCTTGCTTTCTGGTGCATCAATACCTGCAAATCTTATGCGGTGCTGTGTATTAGTTTTATCCAGACAGCGAATAGTATCGCCATCGCTGATTTTAATAACCTTACAATTAAGTGTATTTGCAATGGCAGGTGTAAAACAGGCCATTAGCATTAATAACATTCCCGATTTATAAAACATCATTATCCCTTGATAATAAAAAGCCCTTTATCTCTAAAGGGCTTGTTTGATTAATAGTTAAAATACAAAGCTGATTCCGACCTTACCCACAGCATGAGTACCAGAACCAAATGCTTGGGCAACACCGCCATAAATTTTTGTTTTTCCGGTTGGAGCCAGATAATTAATGCCCCAGCCGATAGCGTTTTCACCATCATAAGTACCAAAACCGATACCAGTGGCCACGTGGCCTGGTTCCTGTTGAGGATACTCAATGCTCATTGCAGCGACGCTTGCAATCCCTTGCGAAGATACCTTGCGGTTATGGTCAATTTTATTGTTCAGAGTATTTAAACGATTGCTATTCTGTTGTTGATAATCTTGCAATTGAGAAACATTAACAGCATCATTGGGATTAACTCCATTAGCTACACCTGTGAGTATTCGGTCACCATTTGCACCAGTTATATCAATTACAGATGAAGTACCAGCTTTATCAATTGTAGTGGTTTTTCCATCAGTGAGAATCAATCCAGATTGCCCAGATTTAATTTTATTGATTTCATTCTTGGCTTCCTGCTGAACCTGCCACAGCTGGCCACCGTTAACGACTTCGTTTGAGCCGGCATTAACAGAACCTTGGCCGACACCTTGAATGATAGTATGGCCATCAGCGTCAGTCTTTTCCCGGTCAATGATGACAGAGCCAGTCTGAATACTATTACTGCCAACACTGTTGAAGTTCACATCGTCAGCTGTCGTAATCTCATAATTGGTACTGCCATTGGCATTTTTACTGCTGTTAACCTTGATATTGTTTCCAGCACTCACAGTTGTTTTGGCTTTTTCGGCATCATTCTTGGCTTCCTGCTGAACCTGCCACAGCTGGCCACCGTTAACGACTTCGTTTGAACCGGCATTAACAGAACCTTGGCCTACACCCTGAATGATAGTATGGCCATCAGCATCAGTCTTTTCCCGGTCAATGATGACAGAGCCAGTCTGAATACTGTTACTGCCAACACTGTTGAAGTTCACATCGTCAGCTGTCGTAATCTCATAATTGGTACTGCCATCAGAATTATTACTACTGTTAACCTTGATGTTATTTCCTGCGCTGTTAGTATTTTTTGATTTATTCGCTAAATCTTTGGCTTCGTTGGCTGTGTTTAGTGCGTTATTAGCAGTTGTGTTTGCATTATTCGCAACAGTTTGAGCATTGCCAGCTGCGGAAATTGCATTATTGGCATTATTTGCCGAATTATTAATTTTATCCAGAACATCTTCTGTCAGCGAGACTTCACAGTGTGGATTACCAATGGTCGGAAAAATAGATTCAGTTTTAATACCATTCACTCCTGTAGCATTACATACGCTTTCTTTATCAGCTGCGTAAGCAGTATTTGCAAACAAGATGGATACGGCAGAACATATCAGAACTTTATTAACTTTGTGCATGTATAACCTATGTTTTTTTTGGTATAAAAAAAGCCGGTTACTGAAGAAGTAACCGGCAAAGATACAATTAAGGTAAAAACTACTAAATTATTTTCATGATAAATCTCCTAATAAATGAATATATGGATCTGTAGAGTTTAGTGTTTATTCTGTAATGATAAGAATTTCTCTACAGGGTCAAAATACAGTTCTGTCATGTGTGTATGTGAAAAAAACGCAATTACATCAATTGTCGATTTTACTGTTCCAAGAATGTAATCGTATTCCATTGTCTGGCCGGTAGCTGATTCCTTGGCCAGTTGTGCAATACGGTAATGGACAGAGCGGGCATCATTGGCATGTACTGATGTAAGGCCACCAGGATGCCCGGTGTTGAGTAAAGAGAGGTAATCCCATGCTTCATCACTACGTAATTCTGTCAGAAAAACTCTATCAGGTTTCAAGCGCATACAGGCAGCAATAAGCATTTTGGCTGTAATATGTGCTTTGTAAAATAGATGGATATGATTGGGATGATTAGGTAAGTCCAATTCGTGAGTATCTTCTAATGTGATTAAACGAGTGTCTTCAGGTACAAGGTCGGCTATGGCTTTAGTAAAGGTAGTTTTACCTGAGCCTGTGCCGCCAACCATACAGATGTTTAGTTTATGTTCAACCGCCAGTTGGAAAAACCTGTTCATATCACGATTAGCTTTTGCATCTAGCATTTCATATTGCCAGTCTGCAAGATGAACATCAGCTGGTAATTTCATTTTGTCGCATACATCTCTGAATTTCCGGCCATCAATTTCATATTCTGTTTCATTGGTGCTAGCGGATCCGTATTTACTGACATCATTGAAATTACTAATACGATTTGTACTTAGATAATCATCAAGCGAAAAGCGGACAGATGATGGTTTACGCAAGCACATTACTATGGTCTCATCCTCACAGGAGGGCGGTATCATAATATGGCCGCGTTCACCATCTGGTAGCGTTACTGAGTGAATAGGCTCTTCAAAAGAAATGTGCTTTTTATTCAGAATCGCAAGAATATTGGCAAGTTGATGTAGTGAAGATAGATTCAGACGGTCATTTTCATAACGGGTAATACCATTGGTTCCATCTGTAAATACTTCATAAGGTCGATTAATCATTACTTCAGTAATGCCAGGTCGATTCAAATATTCACTAATGCCAAGTTTATCCAGCATATTACGGGCTGATGTGTCTGATTGAATTGCATTCATGAATAATATTCCAGAAATTATATGTCTGAGAATTCAGACACGTTTTAAAAAATGAATGGACGTTTAACAATGTCATATACATTGCTAAAATCAACATCACGAGCCACAAATACATTAATAATGCTACCCTGATTAACAATTCCGGTCGGCGGAATGTTAATACTGTTCTTCAGGGCTTCTGTAGCCATTTGCTGGGCTGCCTCATTAGTATTTTCATAGGTAATATTATTATTATCGCCCTTTGAAGATTTATTGCTCAGGCTGTCACCTAAGTCACTTATCATGCTAATCATGATTGCACCTCCAAAACGTTGCCAAAAGTGATAATTCACCTTGGCTCCATGACCGCTTTCACCAAGTGCCCCGGCACCGGGACTGGCCAGAGATACTTTTACACCGTTAGGTGTTTCTACTTCATTCCAAAGTACGAATACTCTAGCCTGACCCTGTAAAAGCGCAGCTGTCTGTTCACCTATAATCTTGCTACCACGTTCTAATAACAAAACTTTGCCATCAGCAGAGTAAACATCACTAGTGATCTGGCAACGGGTAAAGCCAGGTTGTGTAGTAACAATTCGAGTTTCAAGAGTACAGCGAATACCTGTTCCCTTAGTTAGCATCATGGACTGATTACCACGTTGAATAGCATGTGTTCTGGTGGTTACTGTAGGGTTAAGCTTGTTGTTAAGTACACTACCATTACTATCTGTATTAAAAGAGCCAGAATCACTATTATTGTCACCAGAAACAGCCTGTACTAAACCACTGCTGCCTTTATTATCCAGTGCCAGTACCACTTCACCACCTAATCTGCGAATTCGGTTAGTCATAGCTGGATTAGTGCTTTGCTGCTGCATGTCTGAATTAGCAGTTATAGAATTTGTCGAATCTACATTAGCACTACTGTCAACAGCTCCCACAACTGGGGCAGATGCAGATTCTGAGTTTAGTTCTGCCGATGCAGCGGATGTATCAGATTGAGCCGTTGCCTGTGATAAAACAATATCTTTTTTGTCTTTGTCAAAATCCTTTGGATTAACATTAGTTACTGTATCACTGGCTGCACTGGCGGTGTCGGCTATATCTTCATTACTATTTGATGATGAGAATGAAATTAATCCAGTTACAATGGCTCCAACCGCAAGAAGACCCATACCGGCTATAGCAACTTTAGTAACGTTGCTTTTATTACTGGTTTTTTCGTTTAATGGTAGTCCTCTTTCAATCTCATCATCATTAATAATTTCTGCCAGACTTTCCTCGTTTGCCTGTTCTGTTGGCTCAATTTTATTAATTTCATCAGGATTATTTTTCTTGAGTTTATTTAATAAATTTTTGATAAACATTTCATCTCCTTATTTCACAATACGGACAGTATCAATATTTGATGTTCCTGTTCGGTTAAAGTGGCCTACGGTGTCATAGCCACGATTATTGATACCTAGTACCGTTTTACCCAGACGCAGTACAAAGCGCGGTGCTGTTTCATGAATAACAATCGTGTCATTCTCAATATGTGAATTAACCAAAGCCTCTGTTCCGTCTTCAGCTACTTTGTAGACAGTTGGCAGGTCTTTGTTATTGTTAAAACGCAGATAGGTAAACAAGCCGTTATCCCACATAGCTGTCGGAGCCAGTGACCGATTGCCATAGCCCCAGTAATTGTCGTTATGGATCTGGATAGCAGTTGATGTTTTATCGAATATTTCTGCTGCTTTTCGGTTTTTGGCCAAGGTTTCAGTTTGTTTTGCTGCAATGGTATCGGGATAACTAAATCTCAAAATATAGGTTGGAGCCTGTTTTTTGTGCTGCTCATTGATTAGGGAAAGAGTAAAAGCATAAGTACGTTTGTTAGTTACTATCAGCATGTTGGTTGCCGGTTTGGTAACTGTAGGTTTAAAAATAATGTTGTTACCCTTCACAGCAACTTTCCACGCATCAGAATCACCCATACCCAGAGCTGCACTTTCACCTGATAATGTTTCACCTTCTTCCAGCTGAACCAATACGGCTCGTCCCACCTGTCCGCGTATGTGATAAACCTGGTTATCATGATAAACCGCTGTTTGAATGCGACTGTCTCTAGAAGAACCGGCAGGTATGGCTTCAGCAAATACAGGCAAAATAAAAGCAGCCATGACAGCTGCAATACAAAATTTATATCTTATCTTCATTTTGGCACTTCTTTCTATTATGGCGTGGTTTCCGGGTCAACACGGTAACTAGTAATTTGGAAACCCAGAGGATTTACCAGGCGATCTTTTTCTTGCATAGGTTGATTTGCATATTCATAGGACACGGTAGCAATTAACTGTTGTGGTGATGTCGTTTTAGATAAGTCGCCTGATAAAGGAATAAGTTGCTTATCAAAACGTATTTGTGCCATTGAGCCTACAAAAGAAATTGCTTTAACATTTATTACAACCTTATAGTTATCTTTTAATATTTTATGTGGAGCATTGGGGTTGTTGTCGTTGTATATTTTGGCAAATTCCTGTTGTATAGGTTTAGCACTCAGCAGCATAGTTGCATCATACGTACTTTGAATAGTTTGCCAGTCATAACTTTCACGATATTTTATGTACTGTGACAGCCAGTATTTATCAATAACTTCACCATAGGATTTTTCAGATTGTTTCAAAGTAGTAACAATGTCAGTAGCACCTGTATTGTTATCTACTCTGATTACAAAAGGCTGTACTGTTTTAAGAGGCGTCAGAGCAGCCACAGCCCCAATGGACATGCCGGCTAAGACAAGACATGCTATAGAAATTCTCCAGGCTATTTTACTGTTACGTCTAACCTGATCAATCTCAGACCGATTAAAAGCAGCAGCAGACTGAATAAATTCTTTACCCTGTTTATTCAGGGGAGCTTTAGTATTTTTAGATATACTCATTTAACTACCTTTAATGAACTATTGATGGGAAATTCAGCACCATGCGGTTTATGCACGTTGGATGAACTACAGCCGGCTATAATAAAGGCTGTTAGTATGCTCAATAATATTTTGTTCATAAATGTTCCTTGAGATAACAGATAAAAGGAAAGCCACTGTTTGATGATTCAGTGGCCAAGAAATAGAACTAATTTTTAATAAAAAAGCCACCGCTTCAGGTGACTTGTTTGTATAAGACAGTGATTATCTGTCTTCTTTTTCGATTCTAGCAGTAACTATTGGAGGAGCAGCCATCGCAAATAATAATCGTACAATGGTCAAAAATAAAAAAATCGTAACAAAAGTAATTGCCGTATATTTAGAGAACTCACTTGATAAAGGCAAGAATGGAACAATAAAAATGGATAGAAGTACACCTAAAAAAGAATATTTCCAAATTTTATTGAATAGTTTAGCCATTTCGTGATCTCCAAATCTTTGTTATTTTGAAATACTGCCCCCACCACCACTTTTATTGAAACTTGATAACTTAACTGTTTTGGACATTCTAGCAATAGACATAATTGTACGTGAAAAACCATTAACACTTGCGCCACCTGTTAAGGCAGAAGCAATACTAGGAATATTCCATGCAACAATAATATATATTAACGTAGATACAAAGAACATTGCTAAAACAGGTAAAAGCAAAACAATAGACTTTTCCTCTCCAGTGAGTAGATTATTTAAGTGATTGTTAAAAAAATCAAGTTGTAACCCTCCTAAGATTGTATAGAATCCAATTGTGATAGTATAGTTAAAAATCTGACCAATCCAGTTCATACCCCATTGTCTGGTGCCGGGAAATAATAAACATCCGATAAATACCGGGCCAATCATAATAACCATTGCTAGTGATAACTTAGCCACCAGATAAAAGGCTCCGGTTATAATAAAAAACATTCCACCAAAGAACAATATACCAAATGCAATACCATATGCAGCCATTTTTTCGGCAAAATCCTGTATCCCATATTTACTACCTATCGCCCAAGTTTTACCGAAAGTGTCCATTAAATTATCTAATCCGGTATCAATAGCACTTGCTGTATATGAACCGTTACCAAACAAGCTGCTTAACTCATCAGGCATTGTATACATCAGATTAGCAAGTTTTGTATATTGGCCAGCATTGAATGCACAGCTGATAATAATTAACCATCCAAAACCTCGTTTTGCTAAATCTAGAAAATTTTCATCAAAACCTCTGTTATATCCATCAAGTATCACCAATAAAATATAAATTCCAAAACAAACTGAGAAAAGAGGGCTTATACCAGCTATTAATGTACCAGTTTTACTAAATAAATTAGTTCCCATCCCATTTAATAATGCATCAGCCACAGATGAAAAATAACCGCCATCCATATTTATCTCCTAGACAGGCAGACACCTTTGAGGTGTCTGCCTGATTTATTAATTACAGCTGCTGTAATTACGGTCTGCAATATGGCGTGCCAGACAAGCGTCCCTCTGGCTACGCTGCGTCCGCGCTATTTTTTCTTCCAGGTCAAACATTTTTGACATCATATCTAGTTTTGTTTGATTATTTTGGATAATGGCCTGTTCAGCTGAAATTCTGCTTTGCAAATCTGCTGCTGCTTTAATGTCCTTGGTTGAATTAATTTTGGTCATTAATGCCTGAATATTATCCAAACGCTTTTTTGAATCCTGGAAAGATTTAAGAGTGGCATCATAGTTTGCAAAAAGGGCTTTTGCTGCCTGTTCAGGTGTGTAGTCTTTACCTTTTAATAGATCTTTGTAATTGGTTGACGAAGCATTGCCATAGATTGCTTGCCACTCATTAGGTAGTTGCTCTTTAACAGAGTTCAGGATCTTGCCCATATTTCTCGAACCACTAAGAGCGGCAACTTGATTCTTCAGCTCAGTAATCTGCTCAATCTGATTATCAATCTGAGTTTTACTCTGAATTATCTGCTGCACCATATTCGCAGCTGCTGCTCCATCAAAAACTGGTATGCCTGATGCCTGAACATTTATCGAACTGACAAATAGAATAAGCCCTATAATTGTTGAGAGCCATTTATTTAGGATTTTCATACATTCTCCTGATATAAAAAAAACCGCCTGAAGAGGCGGGTTGTTGGGTTAAAAGTAATTAACTAGTTTGCATTTCTATCTGCTTACGCTTGCGCTCAGCATTTCGATTAGATATTGCATCACAAAAAGGCGTATACCAATGTTCAGGTTCTTCGCCATAGGTATCCATTATTTTATGTAATAACTCTACAGTATCCGAACTACCTGACAGAAACGGCATCAAGGTGTCAAAGCCATGTAGGTTTAATACAGCAAAAGCAGACTGTTTAGACTGTTTTATCAGAAATGTTCTACTTTCTTTTGGCAAAGCCATGAGCTCATCGTATTCCTTACGGGTAATACCACATCTTTCATAACTATCCACATATTCGGCATCTGGATTCGGCAAAAATATTTTAGTAGGTGTCTGCTGAATGATTGCAGCAAATATTGGACAATTTATTGCATCTTCCGGAGACTGTGAAACTAAAATAAGCCAACCACCTAGCTTACGGTCAGCTTTAAGCATTTTCAGCATTTTTTCTTGTAACACTGGATACCGGGCCGCATACCAAAATTCTTCAATGATTGTGGCCAAAATCCCATTTTGTTCTGCAATTTTTTTCATCATCATTTCACGAAGATGAAATAGATAAGCCAATACTGGAGCTGTAGGCTGATAATTAATTTTCAAAATATCAGTCAGGTCAATTCCCACAATAGAATATTGTTCCGGATTGAATAAATTTTTTGGATTATCTAGACACCATGCAAACCGACCATTTTCACTCCGGCACCATTTACTTAAGCGCACCCTTAGCGAGTTTTCATCTGATCGTACAGGTATACTTTGTAGTAAATGGCTAAAGTTTCGATTTTCAAAATCAAGGCCTAAAACAGTATCAACAGCTAACTGAATTTCCTTTTCTTCAGAGGCTGTTACTTTGCCGTTTTCATTTGCCCCACAAATTCCAACCAGTGAATAGAGAAACTCTCTGTTAGCAGGTGTATCAGGCAACTGAAAAGGATTTAATCCAGTAGGTATGCCTGCCTCAAGGCTAAAATATGTACCACCTAATGCTCGAACAAATATTTCCATACCTTTGTCTAGATCCATGATAAACATGGCCGGCTTAAATCGTTCTGTAAAAGCCATCAATGAGCATTGTGTTGTGGTTTTACCTGTGCCCGTAGCACCTAAGATTAAAGTATGACCTGCTACTTTTTCACCTATATTATCTTCACCGTCTCTAGAAAAATGAAAATTAAAATTGAAAATAGTGTTTGATACAGTAGCCAAAGGCATTATTGCTGAACCATCGCCCAGGGGATTACCATATTTTTTTCCATGTGAATAGTTGTGAATTCCAAAAGTTGTTGCCAGATTAGTCGTAGTTTTTGGTGATGAGCGAGGTCGTTCACTGCTGCCTGGTATTTGACTAAAAAAAGTTGACGGAGCAGATAGACCTGCTTTACTAAAACGATAACCTCCTGAATTCAGAAATGCACTATAAGCGCGTGAGCCATTCACTGATGCTTGTTGAGCATTATCACCAAATACGATTAAAGCTGCGTGATAATCACCAAACATAAGCTCTCCAGAGACCAGTTTTCCTTGAGCTATATTTAATTCAATATGCTGCTCGTCAGCCTGGTCGTTAGCTGATTTCATATTATTAAGTTGCTTACGAATATTCGATAGCATGGTATAAGGATTAACGTATATCAAACTCTGAACAAAGTTGAACTCAAACGGTAGTGTAAGAATAGCATTGAGTATTTTGGGTTTAGATAGACCATAATCCTTTAAATCATAAGCCTGAGCATATTTCGTTTTTCCACATGGTGGTCGTATGGAAAATACATCCGTTCCAAAATGTAATGAACTGTCCGGAATGATTTGACAAGCATCTATTTCAGATAAAGGTATTTGCTGCTTATTACCATTAATCAGACTCCCAAAAAATTCATATATTTCTGAAAAGCATATATCCTCTCTATTTTTATATGCAGTCAGAAGTGTTGGCTCATAAGGTTGAAGAGAGTGCATTAACGTAGCAATTTGCTCTTCCGCTTCCTTAATACCAGCATCTATATCACTATTTTTAATTACTACAGCAAGATGAAATATATTTTCAAAATAATCCTCTGAGTTAAAGTGTTGCAAATATTTGCTACTAAAATCTTTAGTAAATTGAGTGTTGAAGTTGTAGTCCTGGCTGAAGTCGATTTTCTTGCGTTGTAAGGTACACCATAACGCTAGTCTGTCGCCAAACGACTTACCACATGCGGCTAATAAAGTTCTTAAGCTTATGAAATGCTGATAAAGAATTTTGTCGTCAACGCCATCAAATGGTAAGCCTTCCATACGGATTACAAAGCATAAATGCCCTGATTTATACCATACAATATTATTTGTGACGTGTTGGCAAATCTTCGGTAGAAAATCTGCGCCGGCTGGTTGATTTTTTAATACATTGGTCAAAAAATCGCTGATAATCATCTATCTGTCTCCCATATTTTGTTGACAGGATTGTTGTCGTATTGTTAAACAACTTTGAATTGCGTCTTCGTAAAAACCATTTACATTCATATAAGATTATCCTTAGTGCCTGGTCATCGTTTTTACATGCGGTATGTATAAATGCAATTATTGGTGCGGGTAGCAAAATAAATAACAATGCCTTTCCCTGAAGAAAAGGCATTGCAATCATTACAGCCATCACCCCCACAAATCCGCATACCGCTAACGCTGTTATAGGTACACCAATAACCATTGCTTGACGTGCAAGACCATTAAATGTCAGCTGATCAGTATCAATGGTTTCTTGAGAGGTTTCATAAGCCATAAAATATCCTATATCATTAGAAAATCATCTTTGCTCCACCAGTAAAGAACCAGGTGGCAATTGCAAATGAACCACCTGCACAGAATATCCATAAACCAGTTTCTAACACGTCAGTCCATGTTTTACGGCCACCCCAACCTTGTACGAATTGCCATAAAAGACATAAGCCCGCTATTACACCTATTACGGCATAAAGCGCGTTACGAACTTCCGTTGCCATAGAGACACCTTCAGCACTAAACCCACCACCGGCGGCCATAGCACACTGCGCAAATCCAGCAAAAAATAAGACTGTCAGCCAAGATAATTTAGGCCTTAATTTGTTATTCATGAAATTATTTCCTTTCTCAAAAATTTATTTCGGGCATAAAAAAACCGGCTTTGAGCCGGTTTAACGAGTTAAAATTGTCAAAAATTTACAAATTGGTTTAGTTTTCCTTTCAGAAACGACAAAAAAAGCCCGCTCATGGCGGGCGAAAAAAATAGACTTTGAGCCTGTCTAACAAGTTAAATAAAATATTTGTTTTATATGAACTTTCCTTTCAGAAACGACAAAAAAAGCCCGCACAAGGCGAGCGAAAAAAAATAGGCATAAAGCCTTATTGTTAATGGGATTAGTACCTAAAACTCCTGAAACACATCCCAGTTTTGTCTGGCACGTTGGATTGGTACTGGCTGACTTTCTATAGGTGTATTTGAAGGTTGTGAATTTGTATATGGAATCACAGGTATGCTGTGTTCAACAGGTTTTTGGTTCTGTACAGTGGATCTATTGGTTTGTACAGCAGGAATTATGGCTGGCACACGTACGCTTGTATTTGCTGAATTTAAAGCTGCACTGTTTACAACTTTTTGAACATACGAAGGTTGCCCGGCAAAATCTCGCTTGAATCCAAAATTAAAACTACCAGAGTAATAACAGCTGAATGCCTTGTGAAGCGTGAGCTGTGAAACTTTGCCACCATCTGCTCGAGCAGCTCGGGTATAACAATCTGTAAGAATTTTTGCGCCGGCTGCAAGATTCTTGCATGGATCAAATACTGTTTCATATGTCAGCCCATAGCGTGCCAGATTGTATTTATTCACCTGTACCAGACCCATACTGAAATTTTTACCAGCACTATGCAGAGCTTTAGCTGCATTCACAGCCTCTGAATACGATTGAGGCTGCCGTTTGAGTGATCCTTTGACAACGCCAATCGCAAAGGGATTAAAACCACTTTCAACACGTGCAATGGCCTGTAATGTGTCATGATGAACATTATTAGCGCATTGCTGAGCTAGTTGATTAAAATTAACCCGCTGTACTGAAGTAGCAGCGGGTTGTTGAAATACAGCTTTTTGAAGTTCTGGTGATGCTGTAGCCAAAAATGGAAATAATGAAAGTAGGAATAATATAAATTTCATAACTAAATTCTCATAAAGACTTACAACTATTTTTGCTAAATTTAGTGATGTCTTTCAGGATTTTGTATTGAATAATCTTTAGCTGGGTATTGGTGCTCAATTTCTGGATCAACAAATGTCCAATAAGCAGTAAAAGTAAGTACCAAGAAAAAAATTAAAAAAGTGGTTATAAGAACTATTATTCCTGTCAATGGTTTTTCATATGTAGGAGATAGTATCTGGATTTGTACAAGTATTGCACCAATATTTGTCATTACACCCAAAATTAGTATTGCATAAATTTTATTTGAATCATTTATAAATGATTTATAAAAATCGATGTTTTGTATAATCAAATCTTGCGATACCTGAAAAAATTCGTAGCCTGTCATAATAAATTTATACCTATGTTTAAAAATAAAATTAATTATGATTTAGTTCAGAAATAGTATTTTTTTTATACATTTCAGTTTCATACATCTTAAAATCATCATAACTATTAACAATACATTTTCTGATTTCAGAGAAGTTATTAACATCATATTCACCAGATAAATTTTCTAAACATTTCTGAAGTATTGTTTGAGCCACTTCTATTTGATCAGGGCTAGCCTTCTGGCCAATGCTAGCCATGTTTCTTTTAAATTCTTCAATCGTATAATCTTTGTCTGGATATTTAGTCCATGAATATGATTCACTTTTTTTCTTTTCACATCTAGGATTTTGATGCTCTTTTAGATAATCTATATAAATAGTTATTTTGCACATTGGCCACAAAAATAATCCAATAAACAAAATATATGCAAATTTTGCTTTTTTACTGCTAAGTTTATGACACGCTAGTACCGCAAAAAAAGACAAAAATATAAACAAAGCTGGAATTATACATAGACAAAATAGAACAGAATCCCAGGGAAAACAGCTGATTTTAGGTTCTACAATAATTTGAGCATTTTGCGTCACTAAATTTTGCCATGCCTGAAAAAATTCTAAATATGACATTTGTTATCCTTATTTATTAATTTTATTTAATTCATTTATCTCTTTATTTTTATAAATTTCAACATCTTTACTTCTAAAAATAGTCTCTGTATCAGCATCAGTAATACAGCGTCTAACTCTTAAAGAATGATTAACTTGATAATCATATGGTAAGTTTTTTAAACAATTCTTAAAAACTGTTTTAGCTAGTTCTATTTGTTTAGGGCTAGCATCTGGACTAAGAATTACTAAATTTTTTTCAAATTCTTCGACTGTATAATCTTTATCATGGTATTTAATGCTAGGTTCTTCGACAGTGTTATATATGTATTTACATTCAAGTTGATGATAAGAATCAGAATCAGAAGAATCAGAAGAATCAAATTTTGATACTCCTGCGAGTAAAAGGCTATAAATAATCAAAATTATCCAAGTTCCGCTTTTGGGCTTTTTGCTGCGCAGCCATAAATAAGAGAACCACATTGAAAATACAGGAATACCAGTTAAAACTAAAGCGGTTTTAATATATGAACTAACGCTTGAGGGATATGTACAGTCTATTGTGTTTGCTGTCTCCATAATAGTTTGACTATCTGGCATAACTAAGTCAGCCCAAGCTTGGTAAAATTCTAAATATGTCATATCTTATATTCAAAGAGTTAATAATATGAATAATCAGTCTTTACAATTTAGTTTAGTAACTGAATCTTGTTTGTAAATTTTAATTGGTTTCATATCCTGATATTTTTGTCTACTTAATTCAAATTCACGTATCGTAATTTCGAAAGAGCCTTTTGCGACATAAAACAACGAAGCAATTAAGCAAGGAATAAATAAAAAAGATATGAACAAAGAAAACAAATTTTTTACTAAAGGTAAATTTTTATTTTCTATATAATTACTAATTAAAGCTATTGTTAAAGATATAGCTATTGCAGTAATCGCAAAAATATCAAGATTATTCTCTTCTACTATGGATGAAGGTATTAGGAATAATTTTACTATTAGAAAAGCTATTATTAATTCTATTATTACTCTAATGATATTTAACATTGTTTGATAAAATACTAAATATGTCATAATTATATACTCAATATAGCTATTTTCATAGGGTTTACGCCATACATATAGACTATTGATTAAAATGGATAATACATGGTATTACCAAAAGATAAATCCAATGATCAATTAAAAAATGAACAAAAAAATGAACAAAAAAATGAACAAAAAAATCCATATCTGTTAATCTCCCTTATCGGATTTGGTTTATTTTATTAAGAGTTTTATTCATATAAATTTTAGTGTCTGTCTGTTCAAAAACTTTCTTAGTATCATCATTATCAATACAGTGTCTAACTATTGAAGAATGATTTGCTTGGTAACCAGATGGCAAATGTTTCAAACAATTTTTTACAACTGTTTTAGCTAGTTCTATTTGTTCAGGGCTAGCATCTGGTCTAAGAATTGCCATATTTTTATTAAATTCTTTACTTGTATAGTCGTATTCTGCATATTCACTCCAAGAATAAGATGGAGCAGTTAACACCTCTTCTTTACATCTCGGATCACTCGCTGCAATATAGTTAATGAAAGTCCAATATGCAAATATCAATATATAATATATTATTAGAAATGTAGTTAAGCGTTTATTAGGTCGACAACATGCATATTGGAGAATAGGAAAAGTTATGAATAGCAATGCTGTCTCTATATATGAAGATATGGTACCAGCCGTTAAAGCACAATAAGTTTTAGGATGAGTAAAAATCTGATTATTTTGCAAAACTAAATCTAGCCATGCCTGGTAAAATTCTAAATATGTCATATTTATTGTATATTCAATAAGTTAGTAATATTAATAATCAGTCTATAATTCTAGTCCAAATAAAATAATATAGAACAAATAAAATTAATATGATTAAAAGCATTATAGGTAGTGTTCTAGCTATTTTTTTAGGTTTAAATCCACACATATAGACTATTGATACAAAAAGTGAAATCCATGTGAGTAATATTGAAATACAAAAACCTAGATGGTCATTTATAAAATTAGCCATACTTGTTAAATCCTTTCTCAATATAATTTCGTTTCCACTGTTTAGTTTAGTAACTGAATCTTGTTTGCAGAATACGCTGAGTAAGACGTTATAGATGCTAAAAAGCCAGCATATGCTGGCTTATGTTGTTACCAACTTTCTATATGATGGTTTTTATAAACTTTACCTTTAATTTCATGATGAAATTTAGGAGTGTTAACTTCCCCGCCGGCGATAACATCTCCATTAGATTTAAACCGCCAACCTATGTTGATATTGCCGCCAACCATAATGTTTTTCAAAGCGCATCCCTCTTTATAAAGATTGGCAATCAGGGAGTTTTTTGTATTTACCTCTCCTTTAACTTTCAAGCCTCCTGCAACCAGAATCGAATCTTCGCAATTAAGGTCACCATTGACAATGAGATCTCCTGCAAATACTTTGGTTTCGCAATTAAGGTTGTCAAGTTCGATAACTGTTTTTGATGGCGGAATTTTTTCCAAAATAGTACACATCAGAGGCCAGCCATCATTAATTTTGGCCAACTCATTAAGTACCGTCTGTAAATCAGCTATTCCGGTTGGGAAATTCTTTTTAAACCAGGCAATATCTTCTTTGTAGGGAACAATTTTGTTCCATAAATTTTCAGTAATCGTCATATGATTTATTCCTTGCAAGACGCTATAGATACTAAAAAGCCAGCTAATGCTGACTTTTAGCGTTTATTTGATTCAGGATAATTAAATTAATTTATTGGAATTTAATACGCTCTAGTTCTGCTTTTTCAAAAGTAGGCTTACTATTGAAAATACATTCCCTGACATTTTTTGATTTTTCAATACAATTATGCATAACCAATCTAGCTAGTTCTTTTTGTTGTATAGATGTATTTTCACTAAGATTAATCATATTTTCTTGAAATTCTTGGACTGAATAATCTTTATCAGGGTATTCATAAATTATTTTTTTGGGTATAGGTAAATAATTATTTTTTTTACATTCTTCACTAGGGGAAAAAATTGCTATTGTAGGAAGCATTATAAAAAAAATATAAATAAAAATTGCAACCGTTACGGCAATGGTATCTTCATCTTTTTTTATCCAGACACAAACTTGCCATATAATTAATATAAATTCAATTGCAACAAGAGTATATACGAGAGATCTACTACAGGATTCTCCACCTATAGTTATAACTTTAACATTCTGCATAACCAATTCAGACCAAGCCTGATAAAATTCTAAATATGTCATAATCTATAACCTTAAAAAGGTATATCGTTTGGATCCGCTTCAAAATTCTGTGTTTGTTGTCTCTGAGGCGGGGCAGGTATTTGTGAAGATTGTGAAGAGCTTGCATTTACACTTTGTGATTTATTGTTGAGCATGGTCAGCTCAGAAGTTTTGATGTTATATGCAAGGCGTTCGATACCGTTTTGATCCTTGTATTTGTTACTTTGAATACTGCCAATGATGAGGACATGACTGCCTCGAGTAAGATATTTACTAGCTATTTCTGCAAGTTTTCCATAGGTCACAATGTTGTGCCACTCTGTTCTGTTCTGGCGTATCATATTTTTATCTATCCAACTTTCATTCGTGGCAAGAGAAAAAGTAGTCATACGGTTGTTATTAAAATATCTTGTCTCTGGATTATTTCCTAAATATCCAATCAATAAAACTTTATTAGCTGAAGACATGGTGAGTACCCTAAAAAAAAGCCAGCTATGTAGCTGGCTAGTTCATACGAAATTTATAGAAAAACGATTATCTAAAAACTCATAAAAGTATTTAGATAATCATTCTTAATGTGACAAATTTGTGACGAATCGTGACTAAATGTGACTAAATATAACTAAATGTGCAAGCGTCACAATTTATAAAAATCAAATAGTTATATTATAGTTCTAGGACTTTTAATCCGTTGGTCGAGCGTTCGAATCGCTCACGACCCACCATTTTTCTTCTAAATCTTTCAATATTTTACGCATCATTTCAACTGTTACAACCTCCTTTCCAGTATCGTAGGGTGTGTCTAAATTGTGACATGAAGTTGTCATTATATTATCAATCTTTAATGCATCTTTGATTAAATGCTCTGGCGCTAAATGTGCATATCTTTGAACCATCTCCAAAGTTTGCCAACCACCGAGTTCTTTTAATGCGTAAAGTGACACGCCATTCTGGACTAGCCAACTTGCCCATGTATGGCGTAAATCATGCCAGTTAAAATCCTCATCAATATTAGTTTCACATTTAGCCTCATCCCACCACTTATAATTCAATCTTTTTATTTGTTTATGGCGAGAATGCACAAAAACAAATTTTTCATGCATACCCATTTGCCTTGTTAGAACTTTCATAGCAGTATCATTCAAAGGAATAACTAATGGTTTATTGGCTTTCATATCTTCAGGATAATATTCACATATCCGCCTTTTGAAATCTATTTGTGGCCACTTTAAGCCAAAAACATTCGCTTGTCTTAGACCTGTTGCCAGATCAAACTTAGTTATCGCAGCCATATACGGATATCGCTCAAGATAAGTTATCAGCGCGTTTGCTTCTTCTGGACGAATCCACTTAACTCGTGGCGGAGATTCTGCGTATGATTTGAGTGTAATTTTTTTATCCAGTATTTCCCATTTATCTACACAGACGTTTAATATTGAACGGATTAATGCTAAATATCTGTTTTTGGTACTATCAGAACAATTTTTTGCATCAACTATGGACATAATCATTTTTTTATTTATTTCATGTAAATAAACTCCTCTTAGTTCTGGTAATTGACGAAGACGGCTTATATCGTCATCTATACTCTTTTTTCTATCTTCGTTTGATTTAATCCATTTGAGTGCAGCTTCATCCCAAAGAACTTTTGGTTTTTCACCAAAACTAAACTGACGCCATGATGCATACTTCAACTTATCGTGCAATTCTTCGGCTTGTGTTTTGTCTTTGGTGCGAGTACTGCCTCGAGATCTTTGACCGTTTGGGAGGATAATATCGTAGTACCAAATACCGCTTTCTCGTTTATATAATGACATCTTTTTTCACTCTCTCGTTCGAGTGATGCTTGCAACAGTGCATTTTCAAGGCGATGCAAAAAGTCGTCAAGATCACTTTGTTTAATGCAATAGGCACGACCAGGTTTACTGGCACGCAATTGCCCATTTTTGATATATTCTCGGATGGTTTGGCTGTGACATTGGCAAATTTCCGCAACCTCAGCTACCGTATAGGTTTGCATATGTACATCTTCCAGATTTTTATCTTCAATAACGAACTTCATATACTTGATATTTAGCCGTTTCTAATAAGCGTTTTAGATTCTGTATGGCCTTATGTCGAGGTATACCAGTAGCAAGTATTAAGTAATTGTTCTTATCCACATAAAAAAACAGGCAGTATTTTTTGCCTGTATCTGTTATGGTTGGTATCAGTTTGTAACATGGGAATTTTTTTGGACTATATGAACTTGATATCTTATCTGTTTCCACAGTCCTTAATTCATTAATCAACATTTAATCACCTAAAGCCTAAAATTGCATAAACAAAGTAGAAAAAATTGGAGTATCAAATTAAAGGATATAATAAAATAATATGATAAATGGAATATTAATCATCAGTAATACTGTAACTAACCCACCTATCATATCCAAATACTCACATAAATCTGTGGTTTCGTCGGAAATACATTCAAGATTTTCTGGGTTATATTTATTTATTCCTTTGTTCTCTATAAACTTTACTGCATTTTTATTAAATCTTTCTATCAACATATAAAGAATATCGGGCAGCATACTTAGACGTTCATTGTCCAATTGTTTATATTCAGGACAACGCTTTACATTTTCTTTTAGAATATCTGCAAAATTATTTTTATTTTTCTCAGCTAAAGATAAACTACTGTATATAACTATAATAAGTGGATCATTAGCATTAAATCGTTGTTTAGTGACAGTATAAATATCGTCTATTACACTTTGAATATTACTATCCATGTTTTTGCCTTATAGACTCTGAATCAATATTTTTATAAAAACAATCTTAAGATTGAAAAAATCATACTAGCTGCACAACATATCGCTACAAAAATAGAAAGACGCAAGATAAAAGCAATTTCTTTGCGGTTTGTTGATATGTTGTTTAGATTTGCTTTTAGCCTTGCGTAAATGTGTTCTTCGTTTTGACTGGCCTGTTCCTCATTCTGTTGTAGCAATTCCAATAGCAGGACCTTACGGTTAGTTTCTAGACGATTAACAGCATTTATTAACTCATCAGCTTTGGCAATAAACTGTTTTAGATAATCTTCATAAGATTGCTGCCGTTCTGCTTTAAGTTTGGATACAGCATCATCAAAATAGCTGTACTGCATCAGCAGTACAGCTAGCAAAGGGTCTGTTGGTTCTAGCTTTACGCCTGTAATCTCAAACACCTTGTTAATGATGTGTTTGATTTCCGCATCCATATACTATTTCTCCTGTGGTAAAACATTACCGGAGAATGTTTGCTGGTCCAGTTGGTCAAATATATTGCGCTCAACTTGAAGCAGCCGCTGACGTGGCATCAAAGAGAATAATTCAGAGTTCTGTACCTCATCAAATGTCAGATGCGCTTTAGTCATCATTTGAATATCCCTACCAAACGTATCGGGATTATAATTTTCCATCTTGATGATACCTACAATTCTATCTTGAAATTCATTTATGATAGAGAAATTTTCAAGTTGTTTTCCCTCAAAATTAACTTCCCCAAAAAATTTATTACTCCAGATTTGAACTAGGCCATTGAGATCTTCAAGAATTGTTGTTAATCCGATGAGTGTATCGTTCATTGCCTGCCCACCTGTAACAACTACATGAAAATAAACTTTAATCTTATATTCTTCTAAAAGTTCGGCAATTTTATTTTCTTTCATATAGTTGAGCAGTGGAACAAAGGTTGCCGCACCATTATCGATTACGGTTGCTTCTGCTGAACTGGCAATAATTTTTTCGATAAGTCCATCGAAAACACGAGAATTGATATTCTTTCGTTCATCAAGAATATTAACGATTTCTGGTTTAAGTGCCATATAACGGGAAAAAGTCTGGTTAACTGGGTCTGTATCAAAACAGCTAACTTTATTTTTACCAATATTTTTGCGTAAATATTGAGCCAGCCAGCTGGCCACTAAGCTTTTACCAACACCGCCTTTGCCTTGCAGCAAAAAATGAACTGTTTTCATGATTTCGTCCTAATTATCTTGTTTACAAAGAAAAAGCCACTTTGCGCGCAATTCTAGAAATGACTTTTTGTTTGTAAAAAGCCCCTGCTATCCACAAGGGGGAGTAAAAAAGATAGCAGGGGAAAACTCGAGAGAGGTAAAAAAGCAACTATTTAGTGTCTACCCAGCGGCCACCCTGATCAGGATTTCCAACATATTTCACTTGATCAACTCTGTAGGTCCAGCCTTGCTGTTCATATGCAGTACAGTATTTTGGTTTCTTTGGCTCGATATAAATTATTTTTATATCGGTACAAGTGGTTTCTTTTTTCCATAAACCCGTTTTTTCACATTTTCTGATTGTTTTGGTTCTTTGCATTACCCTATTTAATTCTTTCGCATCACAGCGGCCAGCACCATTAGCAATTGCATTTACGAGTTCTGGCATGCCTTTTTCTTTACTGGAGGGGCAAATACTCAAAAAATCCTTACGTTTTCTAATAGTCTCACTCATTTTCTCCGCGCTAATAGAGAAATATTTTTTAAGGGATGGATTACACTCGTTGGGTCTATCTCCAGACGATAGACAAAGTATGGCCTCGCACGAAAGACGTTTATCACCGGTTAAAATATCTTGGCTTTCGGTTTTAGCCATTAAAGAAGTTGAAAATAAACATCCAGCTAGTACTATATAGATTTTATTCATGTCTACTCACATTCAAATACCGATACAAATAAAGTAAAAATAAATGCAATATTTATATTTAACAATATCATCGGTCTACAGGTTAGAAATAACAATTTGTTTGTATGTCCTGGGTTTGTCAATAAATCAGAAGTACATACATCAAATGGCAAACAAATCAACATCATAATATTGACGACTACGAGACCGAATATAAACGGAATGCTGAAAAAGAAAAAAAGAAAGAAAAAAATTTTAATATATTTAATGAGCAGGGTGAGCTTTTCTTTAGAAGGCTTTTTTTTGTTTGAATTATTCATATTTTGACCTCTAGTATATTTTTTGTCTTGATTAGTCAGGAAACATGGTTAAACAGATTAATTATATTAACTATCATCAAACTCTCCTTGTTATATAAAATCTAAAATGCAAGCAGCCTGATAAACAAGCTGCTTAGTTTTAAATCTTGACTGCCGTTATTGTCGCCACGCCTCTTGTAACAGTGGATATTCTCAACATCAGTTACAAGCATTTCGCAGTTAGGCGATTCTGCTTCCCCGTCGGAGATTTTTGTCTCTACTGGTCGGGCTTCTTTCTGATTGCGCAACGTGCAGAATGTCGCGCCACACCACCTTCGTATAAAGGTAGTGATTATTTACCTTATTACCGAAAAATCAACTAACGTGAATATTAGATAATAATATTCAATATTAGTTTGATACTCTAATTGATGAAAATTAGATATATATGATTTAACGGAATTATTCGGACTGAATTGTTAAAGAGCGTTATTAGATGAACTAATATTAGTATACTAATAATCAAAAGTAAATAGTAAACTAATATTTTTTTGTAAATGTTGCCCTTTGTATCTTTTATATGACACAAAATAAAAAACTGGATCTCTATAAAGAATGACCCAGTCTACTTTTTTAACTTTACTTAAAAGTTAAAAGAATTTGATCCGCCTCGCCATACTACTCTTCCAATGATTTCATCTCCTCGATTGGTGGATACATCCGAAAATCGTGTCTTATCAAAATTATCACAACGATAAACCCAATTTGCGGAAGCATCTAATATTGTTCTTCTGACAATTATGAGTCCGCTCACTCTTTTAATTACAAAAACACCATTTTCATGTAATGTCGTCTCTAAGCGATTTACGGCTATATCATCAAATATGTTGATTGTAGGTGCCATACTTTCATCGGGCACTATAAAAAAGTCTATGTATTCTTTATCCCAACTATTTTTTTTAAGATAAGAGAGTTTTAATCCTACGTTACTTTTTTTTGAAGTAAGAAAATTATGGTCAGCAAGTGTGTAATGCGCAGCTTTGAAATCAGCTGGTGGATTTTTACCATACAGGAGCCATTCTGGACTAACATTCAAAGCATTTGCTAAATCGATAATTCTGGCTGAACTTTGAGTTAATCCGGTTTCAAGTTGAGCTATAGTGCCTTGAGAGACTTTTGCTCGTTTTCCTAGTTCTTGTTGACTAAGTTTTAACTCAATTCTTCGTTGTTTAAGTCTATCGCCGAAGCTTTCCACAAATTGACCCCAAAATCGGCAGTTTATTTCATTGGACAATTAGTTTACTTATATATTAAAATTAGTATGCTAATATTTATTAGCGTTTTAAAAAACATTCAAATAAAGGGAAAATTATGAATTGGTCTACAATTATAGAAGATTTACAAAAAGCAGGTTATTCACAAAAGGACATTGCAAACCATTGTAATTGTTCACAAGGTGCGATTTCACAGATCAAAGCTAAATTCTCACAAACATGCGTTAATAAAAATAAAACAGTGTCCTTTGATCTAGGAAATAAATTGATAGCTTTACATAAGAATGTCGTTGAAAAAAATGTTTGTAACTGATTTAGTCGCTTCTTATTTATCTCCAGACTTCCTAGTCCACAATGACATTTTAAAGCTTTGCAAGTGTCCAAAGGTGGCTGTAGTCTTAGCCAAATTTATCTGGTGGGCCCAAGTATGTGAAAGAAAACATCCTGAGAGGAATGGATGGTTTTATCAAACTCATAAGGATTTTTTAGAGCAATTCACATTAAGGCGTAGAGGCTATGAAAAAGCACGGAAAATTTTAGTCGAGCAGCTCGGCGTTATTGAATATCGACGAGCTGGTTTTTTTGGGCGCATGCATTGGCGTGTCAATGCTGAAAAATTGCAGGCTCAGCTGAGCCGTTTACGCGGAAGTAGTATTGTTCCTGTAGAAACTAATTTTCATCAGGACAGAGACGGTTTCTGGCTGCCTAAATCAATTCCATTGGAACAGTGGCATTTGTTTTTGGATTCTCGTACTAAAAAAACTGGCCTGTTGAAACAGTCAGTTCAAATGAAACGCAAATGGGTCAATCAGCTTGAAAAACTTGTTAAAGAGTATGCAGAAATACCAGCATTTATAACTTATGTAGCCAATCATGGCTGGGCTAACTTTATCGTGCATCCATCAGTTAAGTGGG
Organism: Snodgrassella sp. B3088; assembly: GCF_026535815.1. NCBI lineage: Bacteria > Pseudomonadati > Pseudomonadota > Betaproteobacteria > Neisseriales > Neisseriaceae > Snodgrassella > Snodgrassella sp. B3088. The sequence goes on along the minus strand of NZ_JAFNPG010000004.1, from coordinate 245,938 downwards.
ATGATGTAATTAATTCGCAGTCAGCTGTCTTCAGAAAATCTATACAGGCCCAACATAAGTCAGAATCCAAACCGCCTGACAATTCAACCATTTCACCTGAAGACATTGAAAGTATCAGGAAAGAAATAAGGTCAAAATTAAATATAAAAGGCTCAGACTAATTACTTAGTCAGGCCTTTTTTTTGTCTTAAATTAAAAATATGCTTTATGGGTTAAATTTTTTCTTACATAAATGCCAAAATCTGACCATAAATGCTTTTAATAAACCAAACGCATTTTGCTATCAACAAATCACAGCATAAATTCTCTTTTTTGCTCAAATTTTAATCAATAAAGTAAATATATAAAAACTATATAAATCATATGTTTGTACATTTAGTACAAAAAAGAATGTACAAAACGAGCAAAAAAGAATGTACACAAGGTACAAGCTATATACATATAGTTCTACATAGAACTCTTCATATAGTTATACGCAATGCGGTTAATCTTTTTTTATTTATTTTGAATAAAATCTATTTAAGTGATTTAATGACAAATGTTACAACTCCGACAATTTCCATGTTTTTGTCGGGTTGAAAGATGTAATTATCAAAACTGGCAGATGAATTTTCAGAATTTAGCCAGCTGGTACCATCAATCGTAACTAGCCTTCTGATGGCAAAAGCATTGCCTATATCAGCCATTACAATATGATTGTTTCCTGCATCAATAGATCTATCAACTATTAGGATATCTCCTGTGCTGATACCTGCATCGTTCATGGATTGGTTACCACACTTTACAGCGATTGTCGCAGGTTGGTTTTCAATCAGATATTGCTGAATATTGATCAGCTGATTGCCATGATTAGAGTCATATAAAGGAATCAAAATTTTATCCACCACATATATCCTTTAAACTTCTTTGAGTGGCCCAGTTGGGTCTATTTTCAGGCTCATTAGAATGCCCCGCAGCTGGAGGTTTAGTTTGTGCATTAGGATGGCCCTCAGCTGACGAACTTGTTTTGAGCGTATCCATTACTGCATCTGTCTTTTTAGATTTAGGTGTGATCTGAGCCTGCTCACTTTCTAATTTATTGATGAAGTGGCCAAGGTTAGAAACGCTTGTCTTTACGTCGTTCATTTCCAGAAAACGAACGATTTCCTTGTAGGATACCTTGGCTTGTCTCAATTTAATGATGTCTTCCTTAAATGCATCCAGTTTGGAAGTTCTCTTGGCAATTTTTAAAAATTCTTCAGCTGAGATAGCCATTACCAGTAGTTTCCTTGCTTAAAGTATCCAATATTTTATTATAAATTTCTCAATAAATACCATTTATTTATTAAAAATTTCCAATATTATATCAATAATTTCTATATTTTCCTATATATTCCTATAATTCTAAAATATTCCTATATTATTCCTATTATTTTCCGATTTATTCCTATATATTCCGTATTGCAGTTGATTCCGCGTGAGCCTTTCCTGTAAAGCAATGGATTTGCAATAAGGGATACGGTTTTTAAACTAAACGCGGGATAGGCAACCACCGGTAAAGCGGGGCGGTTAGCCATATTCAGCTACGCTGAAACGCCTGCGGCTAGCATTACTAAACATCGGAAGCCAGAGCCGCCGTGTTGTTTGTTGATGTCTAAATTGACCGCTAGCCAAAGTCCAGACCAAGCAAGTGTCTTTGCACGTATTTCCCCTTTTTCATTGCTAAAGCACCGAACAAAGATGAAATCCGCACAAAGCCAGTCTGGACTTTGGCTAGCGGTCAATTTCTTACGACATCACAACACGGCGGCTCTGGCTTCCGATGTTCTGATAATAATTAACATTGAAAGGATATTGTTATGGGACTTGATATGTATGCATACGCGCTTAAACACCAAGGAACAGGTGAACTGAAAGTTGATATACCTATACCAGAGGATGCCAAAAAAATCGCTTCTTGGTGGAAATTTAACCACCTGCATGGATTCTTTGAAGATTTATATTACGAAAAAGGTGGATTTCAAGAATTTAACTGTAAAACTGTTCAAGTGGAATTTGATGATTTGGATTGCTTGGAAGAAAAGTTGAAAAATAATCAGCTTGAACCAAGGAAAGGCTTTTTTTGGGGTGATGACAAATTAGAGATTCAAGATGTAGAAGAAACGTACCGCTTTATAGAGAAAGCAAGGCAATTTTTAGCTCAAGGTTATGTAATTTTATATTATTCGTGGTGGTAACTAGATAAAAAAGTTAGGAGAGGAGGGGTGAACCTCTCCTGATAAACATAACAATAGCAAACTGGAAGTTTTCTTCCGCTTGTTCGATAGTTATTAGTATTAGAAAGCAATCATAATGCAGCTTGAAATGTTTGTATACGCGGTAGAGAAAGAATATGTTGGGAATTTGAAACTAGATATACCTTTACCAACAAATGCAAAGAAAATCGCCAATTGGAACGAATACAATCCATTGCATGGTTTCTTTGTTGATTTATATCATAAGAAAGGCGGACAAGGGCAATTTCACGATACGAATGTAATTGTCAATTTGAAAGATTTGGATAAGCTGGAATTTAGTATTATCTATGATGATAGATTGTCACCATATGAGTTTGTATGGGAATATTTTTTCCATGGCTATCCAGATAACGAAAAGCACATGGTATTAGATATGCTGAAGTTTGTTCAGCTGGCAAGAGAGAAGATAAATGAAGGATATGTGATACTTTTTTCTTCGGAGTGGTGGATATAAGGAAGAATAGGAGAGGGTGTTTATACCTCTCCAGTATCAAAAGAAAGAATGAATTACGTTACAGAAAATCTGCCGCAGTAGCCCCGTTGCACATGCGTACAACGTCCCCACGCCCCCAAAGGCATCAAACAACCCGTTTGCAACAGAGCTGCTTAAACGGACCGTCTGATGCCTTTGCCCCCTACTGCTAGGTTATTATTATCGTTCTTGATGGGTGTTTTGATTAATATTGTGCTTGATATCCTTAACAGTTTTATCAAACACATTTTGTGCTTGAGTATTAAAACCAGCGTCTATGATTTCTTTGGCAAATTTACTTAATAACCTGGCTTCTGTTTTATGGCCAGCTTTATACAGCTCTTTCGATATTTCAGCATATGCTTGTACGATTTCATGACGAGTTTCTACGGCTTCTTTTAGGTACAGGTGGGCAGGCCTTTTGTTTTTCCGAATAGCTTCTATAAGTTCTTGTGCCTGACGTTTATGTACTATTCCCACGTAACCGCGTTTCTCCATGGCTTTAAGTGTACTATTTTCTTTAATCGTGACTCCTCGAAGCTGTCGGCGTGTGGCTGCGCAAGGCACGCCTTGCTCGCGCATCTTTTCCGCAAATCTTAACCTCCATTCATACAGATCGTTTTTTCGTGGATTGAGCCGTTGACCAAACTCATCACGTATTAATACACAGAGATGAACATGTGGGTGTGCTGGTTCATCGGGACGATCACTGTCAGTATGCAACGCAAAGGCATACTGGTGGCCTTGAAATTGTTCCGCGGCAAATTCCCTTGCCGCATTTTTTACGGCCTGTGGGGGCGTTCCTGGGGGCATTGAAAGCACTATATTGATTGCTTCGCGCCTTTTGCTTTGTTCTGGTATGCCAAGTTTCCTCCAGTCGTTTATCTGATTACGCAATGCTTTTTTGCTCTGGAATTTTTCGCCATCCTGATTTTCGACTTCAACTTCACCGTTACGGCTAATGTAATCAAGATGATTACGAATTCCTTTTAATCCATTGTTGCCTTTACTTAGACGCCTAGTAATTTTAACCATGACTTCTGGTTGTTTCATTGCTGCTGCGCGTAAGTTAACTAATCCGTATCCTGGTTTGAGTGGTGGCGCGGATTTTTTTTTACCAACAAAAAAACCGCCAGAATCTTTGGTTCTGACGGCTCTAGTTTTGTGGCCTAAAAGCCACTTGTCGATTGAATTATTCATTCAAACCTCTTTTGGCTTGCAAGCATTACATCATTCACTTTTTCTGTATGCTTTTCTATGAAACTTAGCAGTTGACGAATCTCTTCAGCAGTTATACTAGACGACTCACCAATATTAAGTTGACGGGCAATCTGATTTAGATTGCGACCAATCCTTAGCAGCTGGTAATTTGATTGATATAGGGCTTCTGCTTCGCTGTTGGATAGAGTAGGGTGATGTGTGATGTGATAGTTTAGAATATCGACGGCATAAGCGTTTGCTGTCATAGAATGCTGCTCAGCAGAGGTGCGAAGATAATTATACTGTATTGGAGTAAGCTGTAATTCTAGCCGGTGTTTTTTGCACGTCTGGCTGATACTTCCTCCGTTTTGAATATTTGGTGTCGGGGTATTCAGTTCTTTAAGTAAGAGGTATTTGGCCAGAGCAGAAATACTTGGTTTATGCACTATTTTGACTGCAACTTCTCGTAATTTGTGCTGGACATCATTGCTCAGTCCCCATATTTTAGGTTGGCTCATCATCAGCTCCTTTAGCGTTCATACTCATTGGAAATATCATTTGACTGAATGCGCTCAGAGCTAATGTCTGCGGCTTTGATTTCCTGTTTATAGAAATTGGTTAATGCTTCTACTTTTAGTGAGTTAGGTGAGTTGGCCATTAATTGTTCTACAGCGTTTAATCGCTGCATGCGTTCCAGTACCTGAGTTGTAGAAAGTGAATCATTTTGTCTCAGATAGATTTCTTTAGTTCGATTAAATAAGTCTTCTTCTGATGTAAGCTTTTTGGGTTCTGGCTTAGAATTAATTTCTTGCTGTTTCTGAAAATCGAGGACATATGTCTGTATTTTTTGAGCATCGCGGCATGCATGCAGAATTTCGATTGGATCCTCTTGGAGGAATTTTACCCAGCCTCCTACATATGCAGCATGTCTTTTAGGGTCGTAAGGAATCCCAAGTTGCCTATTAATCATCATTGACGCGATTTCCGCGCGTAATTCTTCTCTGGCTTTGTCTTCATTTTTGATACTTGTATAGTATCGTCGGTTTAGTCGTGATTCATGGCCTGTCCAGTGTGCAAGCTCATGCATGGCGGTTGCGTAGTAGGCGCCGGCACTAGGAAACTGAGCTTTTTCAGGTAATGTAATTTTGTCCTCATACACTTCGTAATAAGCTGAGTTACCGATTTTGTGCTCAATTTTGGCCTTTGATGCGATTAGAATGCGTTCTGCCGCATTGTCACTTGACCAAGTTAACTCTGGTAGCGGTTTTTTTATCAAAGGTGGCAGGCCGTCAATCTGTTCAGCATTGAAAACGGTAAAATTCTTAATATAAGGTTTTTCTAATAGGCCACGGACGATTACTGGTTCACCATGATCATTTAAGACTGGTTTTCCGTTTTCGTCGCGTTCAATCTTTTCAGAATGGGTTATTAATCTAATCAGGCCAATGCCTCGTTCTCCTTTTCTAACCTGGGCATTTATTGATTGTGCTTGCCGATAGGTCAACCAGCGGGGATCACTGCGGTTTTGCATCATTAGATAAATTTCATTACTACCAGAATAGGGCTTACCTGTCACATAGTTGTAAGGCACATCGGTTCCAAATGCTGGTTCCCATGGTTGCTGAAATGGAGCCGTACCGGCTTTTATCATTTCAATAAGTTCATTAGCTATGGTTTTAGCGTAATCTAGTTGCTTTTGCTGTGGCGTTTTTTTTTCGTTCATGATGTGTTTTCTGTCAATGTGTAGAGAAAAGCAAAGCCCGCTCAGTTAAATGCTGGCGGGCTATATGGTTACGGGAAATAAAATCAGAATGAATATAAAACTATCTGCAATAAAGATAGATTCCAGATACGTAAAAAAAGCCCCACACAGTTGTGCTGGTGGGGCCTTGATAAGTTAAAAAGTTTAATTTTTTGATTTAATCAATGCTTTTGCATATTCTGATATATCCGAATCCAATAGATATTGTTCAAGCTTGTCTTTGCTGGTAGACGCTTGCAAATATCTATCAAATTCCTCTTCACTTAAAATAACCATCAGCTGCTGCTCCAGTGGTGTTAAAAATTGATTTAATGTGCTTTCTCCGCTTCCATCGTCAATCAGTTCTGTTGTTGATGTGCTGGACATAATTTACCTTTCAATTTCTGGTTCAGTAGATGGTGTGGCTGTTTGCTCAGGTTGTGTTTTTTGCAATAAGTCTGGCGATGGGATCTGAATAGGTTTGGGTAACGTTAGCTTATTACCCGCCATAGCTTTCGTTGTGTTTACATAAAAATTTTTCAGAGCCTGGTTTAATTCTGGTTCTTTTACCCCGCGTAAAGCATCCAAGGTGGCGCGCTCATAAAATTCTAACTGTGCTTTTGCATCACGGCTGAGATTGGCAGCTTTTTGAAGATAATCTTGTTTGGCTGTTTGAAAATCAATATTTCTTTCTGGTTCTATATCGGACTGGATTGGTTCGTAATGAATCGATTCCTGTTCAGCTGTACTTTGGTTTCCTTGATAACTGGCCCTTTCATTGTTTGAATTCATCACCTCGTTTTCAGAAGTATGATTAGAAAATTCGGGTTTATCTTGCATATGTGGAGAAATTTCCGGCTGTGGTACAGCTGCTGGTTCATTAGCCTGTCCATGTTGTAAATTGGCTTGTTGCAATACCTCTATTGAAAATATGTTGCGGTTAACTTCTTTTTGAATCTGTCCAATTATCTGTCCGTTCTGGTCACGTTCAGGAACCTGGATTGTGACTGCTTCTTTCTTTTGTTTTTCTAGTCTGATTAAATCCCCGATTTTTGCGCCAGATTCTTTAATTGCTTCAGCCAGACCAATACCCCAAAATGTTTGTTCTTTGCCATTTTTTTCCACGGTAACGTAATAACTATCTTGATTGGTACTAACGTGCATGTAGGGAGCAGAACCATGGGCAATTAAACGTTCACCTGGTGTGTTATCTGCTTTGATTGTGGTTTGTTGCTGCGGTTCTTTTGCCAATTTATGCTTAGGCATATCTGGTTCAATACTGTTTAGAGAATATTCACCGCGAAGCTTTTGAACCATAGCTAGATCAGCAGGTGTTGGTTTATATCCACGTGTTTTAATGCCTTGACTTTCTGCTGTTACGAACATCAAAGATTTAAATTCAGGCGTGCCAGATAGCTTGATGCTGTCCCAGCCCTTTACTTTGGCCACTTCAAGCATATCTTTAACAGTTTGCGCATCTGTACGCGCAGTACTGATTTTTTTGCCTTTGTCTTCGAACAGCACGGTAGTACCGTTTTTCATGGAAAGGTACTGACCATTGGCCACAATGTAGCGGTCAGCAAGATGATCAGGAGGAGCTTTGTATTTCAGGTCAGTAATCGGCTGTTTTTTCTCTGAAGCTGAACTGGTTTGCGTCTGATTCTTTTCTGTCTGTTTTGCCTTTGGGCTTTCTCTGTTTGGTTCTGTGGCTGTTTCCTGTTCTGGTTCGGATGCAGCTTGCTTTATTTTGGGCTGAGGATTGCGTTGTTCATGAATCAGTTCAGGCTGGCTTGCTGTCACCTTTATATCAGGTTGTTGGCGGTTATCCAGTTCAATACTGTTAATGGTTTGTTCTGCTGTTGTGGCCATGGTTGCTTCTTCCTCTGGACGAAAAAAAACCGCCTGTTGGGCGGTGGTTTTAATTGCTGTGTCTGGTGGAGTAGGTGGTTCAGAAAGAACTGAAGCCAGCTCCTGTGAGCTGGCTTCTGGGTTTATTTGCTGTTCCTGCTGAACCCGAATTGCTTTGTGTAATTGTTGCTCATCCATTCCAGGCTTAGCTTCGTGCTTTGCTGCAATAATTCTATCTCTGATTTGCTCAACATTCTGGGCTTTTCTGATGTGTCCAGCTTCGCCTTGTGTAAGTTTGTCAATTCCAAATCCGAACTCCTTTTTCCAAAAGTTGTCCATGCTGTTCCCGTGTTTACGGGTAATAGCATTAATCATATCTTGTTTAATCGCAATATTCAATGCGCCCTCATGAGCGGTCATGACAGCTGCACCGACTACTTTACCGCCATTGATTTCAATATAACCTCTTAGGTTAGCCAACGTACTACCCACTGATAAAGTATCGTCGATTAGCAAGTATTCCTTGCCTGCGGTAACTTCACCAGTGAACAGGGGTTGAAATGCCAGCCGATGATCGATACCTGAACCGGTGCGATTTACTTTATTGGCCTGTAAGATATTGTGGTCCACAGGTAAATCAAGTTCTTTGGCCAATACTGTGGCCATTGCGCGTGGTATTTGGTTTTCGCCGGAGGCTTCAATGGCACTTACCGGTACAATAGTGACCTCATGGCCATCTATCATTTCATTAACCTGTGCTAGGGTATCAGCGGTAATCAGTTTGGCCACCAGCTGCATTGCGGCCTGCTCATCGCCGCTCTTGGCAGCGGTGTATTCAGTCTCATTTTTAAGTTCGCCCATATTGCCGTTCCGGATTACTGGGGGAAAATCATTCCAGGCAGTACGTGCGGGTTTTGGCCATAGAGATTCAGATTCTATTTTCTGACCAGATAATAATACCTGTTTTACGCTATCCAGACCGGCAAGAGCATGTAAATCATTAAAGTCAGATGGGTAGGAGTCTTTACCATTTTGTGCCTGATACGTTGCTATTTGTTCGTTACTGAACTCAGGCAAGATAACTTTGGCCCGTGGTCCGAAGATGCTAGCAGCCTGCATGGCATGCGTGATACCGGTTTTACTGGCATCGTTATCAGCTGCAATGATTACCGGCGTTTCTGGGGGTAGTGACTGCACTAGTTTTTTGGCAACTGGCTGCAGATTGCCTGCATTAAAAGCCACTATCACAGGAATACCTGTTGCCTGATAGATGCTGGCTGCTGTGGCCACTCCCTCAGCCATTACCACGCCCTGATTCATGCGCCTGGTATCACCGATAAATGTATAACTGCCTTGCATCCGCCCGCCAGCCAGAAACCGTTTTGCACCATCCTGATTGATAAACTGCATGGAAACAATTTTTTTATCCTGTAGTACCGGTATCAGCAGGTTATCATTACCTTTGTATTTACCCTGACGTAACTGGCCAATGATTGCAGGATCGGTAATGCCTTTTTTTACCAGGTAAGGATGACTGGCAGAGGCCGGTTTGTTTTTCGCCCAAATCTGCTGTGCGGACTTTTCTGCCTTTGAGTGAGCCTTTCGGGTTGCCTCTGCTTCGGCCAGTCTACGTTGTTCGGCTTCAGCCTTGCGTCTGGCCACTTCTTCAGCTGAGGGTGGAATATAAGGTTTATTTGGCTTATATCCAGCGTTACGGGCTTCATAGAACAGGGTATTAATATGTATATTGCCGCGTTTGAGGCTTTTCCATACGTCTTTTGCTGCTCGGGCACTATAATTGTCACTGTTCTGTGACCATTTGTCCCAAATGTCAAAACCCTGTTCGCCCAGCTCGTCTTTGATGGCTGCACCCATTTTTACCCACATTTCGCGTGAATGTGCATCAAGGTGATTGAGTGCAATTCTGATTTCATCAATATCACTCATCAGGAACTCCTTATAAGCAAAAAAAACCGCCAGCTGGCGGATGGATTTTATTTGTTAGATTATCACTACGAATTATTCAGCACTGCTTTGAAAATCGGCATTGAGTCAATGCCAAGATTAGCATCAATATATTTACTAAGTTCGTTAATGAATTCAGGTGTACTGTCCGGCGTAATCAGATTACCTAACAGTGTCTTGCCGATATCTTCTGCGTTTGTTGTGTCTCGCCAGTCTGTCTGTGAGAGTTCTTCCGTAGGAATATATTGCGCTACGGGTGTTTTGTGTGTCTGTAAAGGTGTTTTGGTCGTAACATTTAATACTGGTATATGTGGTGCATGCAGATTAGCTCTCCTTATGAACACATCATCTTTATAGTACATAATTTTATCTGCAAGAATAGGAAGCTGACCGGATTGTTTAATAACACATTTTTCATAAGGCATTGTTCTAAGTTCCTGAGGCATCATGAGTGCACGACGCTGGTCGGATATACTTTGACTATTACTGCTGCCTCGTCCAGAAGAGTGTGACTTTGATTTGGACTTAAATGTTTCATAACCTATCATTTTACTTAGTGCTTCTGCATCACTTTCATCAGAACACGTAAATGCAATTTGTGTATTGAAATTAGTAAAAAATGTCCTTGCTGCTTCTTTTCCATACAGTTCGGCAATCTGTGCTGGTGATTGCATAATGATTAGTAATCGCAGACCATAACCAGCTAGATAAGCAACACCGTTAATAACAGCTTTCATATAACCCATAGATGGAAATTCATCCATCAACAGTAAACACTGATATTTCAGTGTCGGATTGTTTTCAGGTAATCCTTGTTGGAGGTTGACGGCTATTAGCTGGCTGTAAAAAAGATTTATTAAGCGTGAAAGCGGTGATACATCTTCCGGAGAAACAGCTAAATAAATTGTCATGCGCTGTTTTCTCAAATCAGTCAGATAGAAATCATCTTCACAGGTTGTTGCTTCAACCACTGGATCCAGAAAAATACCCAGTGGTGCCGTTAATGTGGCCAAAATGTCTGCGCCAGTTTTAACATTACCATTGGCAAATCCATGCAATAGGGTTTTACAGTTATTGCTTAGTTTGGTTGTTTCTTGTTGTTCACGTAGCATAACTTCTTCCTTAATCCATTCGCCCAATGTTTTCCCATTACTCGGAGCAGTCAGGCGGAAAAGGTTGGATAAAGTTGTTTTTTGCGTGATGTCCGACAGGTCTCGTTCGTTCTCAGTTTCAATCATATATAGCATTAGCCCAGTAAATAGCTTTTGGGCTGAATCAGCAAAAAAGCCAGATGTGCCACTGGAGTCTTTTACCGGCTTTGGAATCAGTACTTCTGCCATAATGAGAATATCTTTGTACATATAGCGAGGATCACGACGGATATAAGTACAAGGGTTATAGCGGTGCGAAACCAGGGGAGCTTGTGGTTTGATTGCGTGTTCTGGCGTTCTGCCACCAGGATTAAACAAGTAAACTTTCTGTTTTAGTATTTTTTCGCGAAAGCCAGAAGTAATGACAAAATTTTCCAGCTTTGGGTCTGTATTTACTAGGCTATGGGAATAATGTAATAGATTTGGGATAACAACAGCTATACCTTTACCCCCGCGGGTTTCTGCGGTAACAAATGCAAAAGCGGTGCTCGACCAACGTAAAAAATTCTTGCCTAATTTGGCAAGAAGTATGTCGGGTGGATCTTGTTTGTCAAACCTATCTTTTAGTAAACCGGCTTTATTGATTTCTACTTTTGTTGCAAAACGTGCAGAACCGTGCAGCTCTCGTTTGGGTTTATATAACAAAACAGCAACCATCATAATGAATGGTATCAGTGGCAGTACAAGGGAAACACCGCCTGTTACCCTGAATGGCATAATGTAATGGGGACTTATTTCACTTCTGTGTTGAAAGAGGTGATACATCATGCTGATAGAGGGTTTAGCCTTAATATGCGTCCATAAAACAAATATCATGCTGGCAAGGTATTGGCCACCTAAAGCAAATATCAGGCTGCAAATGACAGAAAATATCAGCAATCCGAGTAGCTTCTTCATGGCTTCTCCTTGCTTGAAGACAACATAACCATTTTGTCAACGTGGATTTCCCACACAGAACGTTTTTCTCCATTGACTTCGTAGGATCGCATGCGTAATGGACCTCGAACAAATACTGCATCACCCTTATCAAGATATTGATTGGCTCGTTCAGCCAATTCACCATAAAGGAGGGCTGTAAACCAATAAATATTTTCTTGTACAGTTCCCTCACGATTGGTGTATTTTTCATTGACAGCAATTTGTATTCGGGTGACTGCAACGGAGTCATTAGTGTAAGCTACTATCGGCTTTTTACCCAGATTGCCTATAATCTCAATGCAATTGTAATATGGATTCATATGATTCTACCTGATGAAAAAATTAAAGAATTGGAATTACAGATAACTCAACTACGACAGGAACAAGAAAATTTGAAAAGGGGACTGCAAGAATTATTACTGGCAGTTATGGCCAGCTCACCAGATCAGCCTATTTCAAAAGAACAAAAACGGTCTTTAGATAATCTACTGGGTGAAGCTAGTGAGCTGAGTGAATTGTTTGATGATGATAATTTCTGGCTTAGGCTTGATAATCTTTGTCGCAACCGTCTTTGAATTTGCTTCGCAGATTGCGCTTAATCATTTCCACATTTTTGCTGTCAGAATTAAAGTTATTGCCTAGTTTCTCTAAAGTGCGGTGCTTGCAGCTGTCCTGAAGTGCCGTATTTTTTGAAATACTAGATTGTTGAGAATTTTTCTTTGAAGTATTCATTTTAATATCTACCTTTGAACAGATGGCGATAATCCTCTGGATAAATAGGGTGGGCATCTTTCCATAGCCCCAGTTTTTGCTTACGGGCTACCTTTTCAACTTCGTTATAGTCTTTCTGTGGATAACGCCGATAAGACCAGGCATAGCCAATTTCTACCATTTGACGATTGATATCCTGACCATTCAAATAGACAGTGCCGATTTCGCGGCCGTAACGATCTGTACCTTTGATATCAATTTGTACCGACTGGCGAAAAATCATACCTGCTAATGCTTGCTTGGACTTTTGACCGAATGCCTGTTTACTTTCAGGAGCATCAATACCGGCAAATCGGATACGGTGTTGCGTATTGTTTTTATCTAGGCACCGTACAGTGTCTCCATCACTGATTTTGATGACGTTACAAGTGAGCGTGGAGGCAAAAGAGGGTGTGGTACAGATTAGTAAAAGCAATGGAATTGTAAATCTGTTCATCATATTCTCATGTTTATAATAGAAAGCCCTTTGTTACCAAAGGGCAGGTTGTGAACTGATATTTAAAATACGAAGCTGAGGCCGATTTTTCCTACCGCTCGGGTACTGGAGCCAAAGGCCTGTGCAACGCCGCCATACAGTTTTGTTTTGCCTGTGGTGGCTAGATAATTAATGCCCCAGCCGATTGCATTTTCACCATCATAAGTACCGAATCCGAAACCTGTGGCCACATGTCCCGGCTCCTGTTCCGGGTACTCAATGCTCATGGCGGCCACACTGGCAATACCCTGAGATGAAACTTTACGGTTTCGTTCAATTTTGTTGTTAAGGGCGTTTAGGTGAGTACTGTTTTGATTTTGATATTCACGTAACTGTGACACATTAACAGCATCATTGGGATTTACCCCATTGGCTACACCTGTAAGAACTCGGTCACCATTTGCACCACTGATATTGATTACAGTTGAAGTACCTGATTTATCAATTGTGGTAGTTTTACCATCTGTTAAAACAAGTCCGGCTTGGCCAGTTTTAATTCTGTTGATTTCATTATTAGTATCCTGTTGTACCTGCCACAACTGACCCCCATTAACTACTTCTGTTGATCCGTTACTTACCAAACCATTGCCCACACCCTGAATAATTGTGTGGCCATTAGTATCAGCGTTCTGTCGGTCCACTAAGATGGAACCAACCTGAATATTGTTGCTTGTTATACTGTTCAGGCTGATATCGTCAGCTGTACTAACTTCATAATTGGTGCTGCCATCCGCATTGGTACTGCTGTTGATTTTGATATTATTGCCTGAGCTGATTGTGGTTTTTGCTTTGGTTGCCGCCTCTTGTGCAGCTTGTTGTACCTGCCACAGCTGGCCCCCATTAACTACTTCTGTAGATCCGTTACTTACCAAACCATTGCCCACACCCTGAATAATTGTGTGGCCATTAGTATCAGCTTTCTGTCGGTCCACTAAGACGGAACCAACCTGAATATTGTTGCTTGTTATGCTGTTCAGATTGATATCGTCAGCTGTACTAACTTCATAATTGGTACTTCCATCCGCATTAGTGCTACTGTTGATTTTGATATTATTGCCTGAGCTGATTGTGGTTTTGGCTTTGGTTGCCGCCTCTTGAGCAGCTTGTTGTACCTGCCACAGTTGGCCACCATTAATGGCATCGTTTGATTCCGCTTCAACTTTTCCATTACCTAAGCCGTGAATAATGGTGTGGCCATCAATATCCGTACTTTGTTTGTCAATGGTGACTGATCCTGACTGGAGATGGTTACTGTTCACACCATTAAAGTTCACATCGTCAGCTGTGGTAATTTCATAGTTTGTACTTCCATCCGCATTGGTGGTGCTGTTTACTTTAATATTATTACCGGCACTATTCGTAGTTTTGTTCTTAGAAGCCTTGCTTAGCGCGTCATTAGCGATATTGATAGCTGAATCAGCAGTATTTTGTGCTGTATCTGAACCTACTTTAGCTTGGTTAATTTTATCCATAACCTTGTCAGTAATTGAAACCATGCAATAGGGATTTCCAACAGCGGGTTTTACTATTTCATTTGTAAGTCCCTGTCCAGTACTTACGCAAGGCACATTTGAATCGCTTCCACCTTCAGCATAGGAAAAATTGATGAATATAATTGATAAAGAAGTAGAAAGTATTAGTTTTCTGAATTTTTGCATGTGAAACCTGTAAATATATTTGATAAAAAAAACCGGTTACTGAATAAGTAACCGGTGGAAGATAAGATTAAGGTATTGAATTAACTATTAGTTATTCATAATGTGTCTCCTGGCTTTGTAAAATAAAAAAGCACGGATGGCGTGCTAGTTTTTTCCCTGCATGGCAAGAAATTTCTCTACAGGGTCGTAATAAAGTTCTGTCATATGCGTATGCGAGAAAAAAGCAATCACATCAATTGTTGATTTGACTGTGCCAAGAATGTAGTCGTACTCCATGGTCTGGCCGGTCGCTGATTCTTTCGCCAACTGAGCAATACGGTAATGTACAGAACGGGCATCGTTGGCATGAACTGAAGTCAGTCCGCCTGGATGGCCGGTATTAAGCAATGAAAGATAATCCCACGCTTCATCCCCTCTAAGCTCGGTCAGAAATACTCTGTCCGGCTTCAGACGCATACAGGCTGCAATAAGCATCTTGGCAGTAATATGAGCCTTATAGAACAGATGGATATGATTGGGATGATTGGGTAAATCCAGTTCATGCGTATCTTCAAGTGTGATAAGGCGGGTCTGAGTCGGCACAAGATCTGCAATGGCTTTGGTGAAAGTGGTTTTACCTGAACCGGTTCCTCCTACCATACAGATATTTAGCTTATGTTCAATCGCCAGCTGGAAAAACCTGTTCATGTCACGGTTAGCTTTGGCATCCAACATCTCATATTGCCAATCAGCAAGATGCACATCGGCTGGTAGTTTCATCTTATCGCTTACATCACGGAATTTCTGACCGTCAATGAAATGTTCTGCTCGTTCAGGACAAGAACTACCATATTTACTAACATCTTTAAAAGCCGTAATACGGCTCGTATTAATGTAGTCATTCAAAGAAAAACGTGTGGAAGATGGTTTGCGCAGACACAATACTAATGTATCGTCTTCACATGATGGCGGTATCATGATGTGTCCGCGTTCACCATCTGGTAGAGTGACTGAGTGAATGGGCTCTTCAAACGAGATATGCTTTTTGTTTAAGATAGCAAGAATGTTGGCCAATTGCAGTAGTGAAGAATAATCCAGCAGTGGATTTTCATAGCGGCTAATACCATTGGCCCCATCTGTGAACACTTCATAAGGCCGGTTAATCATTACTTCCGTAATCCCGTCCATATTCAAATATTCAGTTATTTTGAGCTTATCCAGCATATTGCGGGCAGAAGTATCATTTCTGATAGTGTTCATAAATTTGTCCTAAAATTACCCGCCTGCCCTTGCAGGCAGGGTTTAAAAAATGAACGGCCGCTTCACTACGTCGTATACATTGCTGAAATCAACATCACGAGCCACAAAAACGTTAATAATGCTGCCTTGATTAACGATGCCCGTAGGAGGTATGTTGATACTATTCTTTAATGCCTCTGTGGCCATTTCCTGTGCTGCCTGGCTTGTATTTTCATAGGTGATATTGTTGTTATCACCACTGGAAGATTTATTACTCAGGCTATCGCCCAGATCGCTAATCATGCTTATCATGATGGCTCCGCCAAAACGTTGCCAAAAGTGGTAATTCACTTTAGCTCCATGTCCACTCTCTCCCAGTGGTCCGGCTCCAGGGCTGGCTAATGAAACTTTTACACCATTTGGTGTCTCCACTTCATTCCATAGTACAAATACCCGAGCCTGACCTTGCAAAAGTGCAGCTGTTTGTTCTCCTATAATTCGACTGCCACGCTCTAACAGCAAAACTTTGCCATCAGCTGAGTAAACATCTCGGGTTACCTGACATCGCGTAAAGCCGGGCTGCGTAGTCACAATGCGGGTTTCCAGTGCACAACGGATACCAGTACCTTTAGTCAGGACTAGTGCTTGATTGCCTCGCTGTATAGCCCTTGTTTTTGCTGTTACAGTCGGATTTAGCTTACTGGCCAATCCGCTGCCACTATCCGAGCCGGAAACAGTTGAACCTGAATCACTACTACTTTCACCCGATACGGGCTGTAATGAACCTTTAAAGTTATTCCCTTCCAGTCCTAAAACCACTTCACCACCTAAACGGCGACTGCGATTGGTCATAGTCGGACTGTTACCTGGTTGCTGAAAATCTGGAGAGCCAGAATTGGTATTATTTGTTGTGGCTACAGAAGCGCTGCTATCAACTGCTTCTATGTTTGTCCCTGAAGCTGTAGAGGCTTCTGAATCAGCTAAAGAGCTAGTTTCAGATGCTTCGGATGCTGCTATTACCTGAGACAAAACAATATCCTGCTTATCTTTATTAAAATCTTTTGGATTAAGGTTGCTTACTGGATCGCTTGCTGCACTTGCGGTATTGGCGACATTTTCTTCTTGATTTGAAGAAGAAAAAGAGATGATTCCGGCAACTATTGCACCTACTGCAATCAATCCCATACCAGCGATGGCCACTTTAGTAACATTGCTTTTACTGTTGGTTTTTTCATTCAACGGCACCCCGCGTTCCACCTCATCATCTTGGATGATTTCCGCTAGGCTCTCTTCAGTTGCTTGCTCCGTTGGTTCAATCTGATTGTCTCCATCAAATTTGTTCGGCTTGAACCGTTTAATTAGCTTCTTAATAAACATTTCTAACTCCTTATTTCACTATTCGTACACTATCTGTGCTGGATGTGCCTGTACGATTAAATTTCCCAACAGCATCGTATCCACGGTTATTGATACCAAGGACGGACCGTCCTAGTCTTAAAACAAAACGTGGCGCAGTCTCATGTACAACAATCGTGTCTTTCTCGATATGAGAATTGACCAACGCTTCGGTACCATCGGCAGCTACCCGATATATCGTCGGGAGATCTTTGTTATTGTTAAAGCGTAAATAGGTAAATAGGCCGTTGTCCCACA
This sequence comes from Snodgrassella sp. B3088, assembly GCF_026535815.1. NCBI lineage: Bacteria > Pseudomonadati > Pseudomonadota > Betaproteobacteria > Neisseriales > Neisseriaceae > Snodgrassella > Snodgrassella sp. B3088. The sequence continues at coordinate 228,592 of NZ_JAFNPG010000004.1, read as the reverse complement.
TGGCCGTAGGAGCCAATCCTTTATCTCCATAGCCCCAGTAGTTTTCATTTCGGAGCAGTGCAGTGTCTGAAGTTTGATTAAAAAGGCTGGCTACTTTTCTATTTCTGGCCATCTCTTCAATCTGTTTAGATGCGATGGTATCTGGATAAGTGAATCTAAGAATGTACGTCGGAGCCTGTTTTTTATGGTCGCTGGTCAGTGACAAAGTGAATGCATAGGTCCTTTTGTTGGTGACTATCAGCATATTGGTAGCTGGTTTTAATACGGTAGGTTTAAAGATGATGTTGTTGCCTTTTACGGCGACTTTCCATGCGTCCGAATCTCCCATACCTAAAGCTGAGCTTTCACCTGAAAGCGTTTCTCCGTCTTCAAGCTGTACCAGTACAGCTCGGCCGACCTGACCACGAATGTGGTACACCTGATTATTGTGATATACCGCAGTCTGAATCCGACTATCACGTGATGAACCTGCCGGTATGGCTTCAGCAAATACGGGCAAAATAAAAGCAGCCATAACGGCTGCAAGGCAAAATTTAAGTTGTATTTTCATGGAGAGTCTTTCTGTTAAGGCGTAGTCTCTGGATCTACACGATAGCTGGTAATTTGGAAACCTAGCGGGTTTATTAAGCGGTCTTTCTCCTGCGTAGGTTGATTGGTGTATTCATATGCGACAGTGGCAATCAATTGCTGCGGTGGTGTGGTCTTACTTGTGTCACCAGATATTGGAATAAGTTGTTTATCAAAACGTATTTGAGCCATTTGACCAACAAAAGATATTGCCTTAACCGTAACAATAACCTTGAAGTTATCTTTTAGCATTTTGTGAGGCGCGTTTGGATTATTGTCGCTGTAGATATTGGCAAATTCTTTTTGTATCGGCACAGCACTTAATAGCATGGTTGCATCATAGGTACTTTGAATGGTTTGCCAGTCATAGCTTTCGCGGTACTTCACGTATTGTGCGAGCCAGTATTTATCTATCACTTCCCCATAGGTTTTTTCGGACTGCTTCAGAGTGGTAACGATATCAGTAGCACCTGTATTGTTATCAACTCTGATAACGTAAGGCTGAACCGTTTTTAGAGGGGTGAGGGCGGCAACAGCTCCGATTGCCATGCCGGTAATGACCAGACAGCCTATTGCAATGCGCCAGGCAATTTTACTGTTGCGTCTGACCATATCAATTTCAGATTTGTTAAATGCTGCGGCTGACTGTATAAATTCATGAGCCTGTTTATTCAAGGTCGCCTTACTGTTATTAAAATTACTCATTTAATTCCCTTTGCTTCATTGTTGATAGGAAATTCTGAACCATGCGGTACAGGGACTTTTGAAGAATTACAGCCCACTAATACAAGAGCAGTAATCAGGCATAACAATACATTTTTCATAATAGTTCCTTGAATTGCGGACAAATTAAAAGCCACTGATCTCAATAGACAGTGGCTGCAAAGAAGTTGTACGTGGCAATAAAAAAGCCACCTAATCAGGTAGCTTGTGTAAATGGCTGAATATAATTTTTAGTCATCTCTTTCAATTCTAACGGTAACAACTGGAGGAGCAGCCATCGCAAATAATAAACGGACAATAGTCAAAAATAGAAATGCAACTGCAAAAGAAATTGTTACAGTGTAGCTAATTTTCATAGGTATGATTGGGAGCAGCGCAAATATAAAAGGACATAAAACACAACCCCAAAAGGAATATTTCCATAGTTTATTAAATATTCTTACAACCATATCCACCATATCTCTTCTCCATATAAGTATTATTTTGAAATGCTGCCACCACTGCCACTTCCCCCAGGTAATCTAACAGTTTTTGAAAATCTTGCTATAGACATAATGGTACGTGAAAACCCATTCACACTTGCACCACCTGTAAGCGCTGAAGCAATACTAGGCACATTCCATGCAACAATAATAAATATTACTGTTGATATAAAAAACATGCATAAAACTGGTAACAGCAAAACAAGAGAAGTTTCACCACCTCCAATTAAATTATTCAGATTATTATTAAAATAATCAAGTTGTAATACGCCTAATATTGTATAAAAACAAATTGTGATTGTATAGTTTAGAATCTGACCAATCCAGTTCATACCCCATTGTCTTGTGCTGGGAAACAACAAGCAGCCTATAAACAGAGGGCCAACCATAATCACCATTGCTAAAGATAATTTAGCGACAAGGTAGAAAGCTGCGGTTACTACAAAAAAAAGCCCTCCGAAAATAACGATGCCCAAAGCAATACCCCAAGCTGTCAATTTTTCCGCAAAATCCGTCATACTGTATTCATTGCCTATGGCAAAAGCCTTGCCAGACATTTCCATAACATTATTCAGCCCTGTATCAATGGCACTTACAGTATATGTACCGTTACCAAACAGGCTGCTTAATTCATCAGGTAGGGTATAAGCCATATTAGCAAGTTTCATGTACTGCCCTGCGTTAAACGCACAGCTGATAATAATCAGCCAGCCAAAAGCCCGTTTAGCCAAATCTAAAAAATTTTCATCAAACCCTCTGTTATACCCATCTATTATTACCAGTAGGATATAAATACCAAAACACACAGAAAAAAAAGGACTAATGGCAGCGATTAATGAACCTGTCTTACTAAATAGATTAGTGCCCATGCCATTCAATAACGTTTCTGCTATAGCTGAAAAATAGCCGCTATCCATATTTATCTCCTATACAACCAGATACCCTAAAGGTATCCGGTTGGTTGATTAGTTGCAGCTACTGTAATTGCGATCTACAAGGTGACGTGCTAGGCACGCATCACGCTGGCTACGTTGCATGCGAGCCATTTTGTCTTCCAGTTCGAACATTTTTGACATCATGTCCAGCTTTGTCTGATTGTTCTGAATGATGGCCTGTTCTGCGGTAATACGACTTTGCAGGTCAGCTGCTGCTTTAATATCCTGAGTCGAATTAATTTTGGTCATCAAACTTTGAATATTATCTAGCCGCTTTTTTGTATCCTGAAAGGATTTTAGGGTTGAGTCAAAATTGGCAAATAAAGCTTTAGCTGCCTGTTCTTGGGTGTATTTTTTACCTTTCAACAGATCTTTGTAATTGGTTGCTGTAGCATTGCCATAAATTGCTTTCCATTCATTCGGCAGCTGTTCCTTAACATTGTTTAGTATTTGCCCCATATTACGTGTTCCACTAAGAGCTGAAACTTGATTTTTCAATTCAACTATTTGTTGAATTTGATTATCAATCTGCGTTTTACTTTGGACAATTTGCTGCAACATGTTGGCCGCGGCGGCTCCATCAAAGACAGGAATACCTGTAGCATTAACATTCACCGCACTTACGGCAAGCATAAGCGTCAAAACTGAGGCATGCCATTTATTTAAAAGTTTCATAATATCTCCTGATATAAAAAAACCGCCCGAATGGGCGGTGAGTTGGGTTAAGCTTTCTTATGCAGTTAACAGTTCTGCCTGTTTGCGTTTGCGTTCAGAGTTTCGTTCACGTACCGCATTACAGAATGGTTGATACCAATGTTCAGTTTCATCACCGTATGTGGCCATGATTTTATGCAGTAATTCGACTGTATCTGAACTACCGGACAGAAATGGCATTAAAGTTTCAAAACCATATAAATCCAGTTTGGCAAAAGCAGACTGTTTTGATTGTTTAATCAAAAAAGTTCTGCTTTCCTTACCCAATGCCATGAGTTCATCGTATTCTTTGCGAGTGATACCACATCGCTGATAACTACCGTCATATTCTGCATCTGGATTTGGCAAGAATATTTTGGTAGGAGTCTGCTGAATAATGGCTGCAAAAATTGGGCAATTAATAGCGTCTTCTGGGGATTGTGAAACCAGAATCAGCCAGCCACCAAGTTTTCGGTCTGCCTTGAGCATTTTCAGCATTTTTTCCTGTAGTACTTCATAGCGAGCTGCGTACCAGAACTCTTCAATAATGGTAGCCAGAATACCATTTTGTTCAGCAATCATTTTCATCATTATTTCACGTAGATGAAACAGATAGGCCAATACCGGAGCAGTTGGCGGATAATCCACTTTGAGTATATCTGTCAGGTCAATGCCAATTCTGAAAAAATCTTCAGGGTTGAATAGGTTGCTCGGATTGTCCAGACACCAGGCAAACCTGCCACCTTCGCTTCTACACCATTTACTCAGACGCACACGTAACGAATTTTCATCTGGGTGCATTGGAATACTTTGTAGCAAATGACTGAAATTGCGGTTATCAAAATCAAGGCCTAGTACAGTATCAACAGCGAACTGAATTTCTTTTTCCTCAGTTGCAGTAAGCTTGCCGTTTTCATCTGCACCACAAATGCCAACCAGTGAGTACAGGAATTCTCTGTTTGCAGGAGTATCTGGTAATTGAAATGGATTTAGTCCTGTTGGCTGACCAGCTTCCAGACTGAAATATGTTCCACCTACAGCACGTACGAATATTTCCATGCCTCTATCCAAATCCATAATAAACATAGCAGGATTAAAACGTTCAGTAAAAGCCATAAGTGCGCACTGAGTCGTCGTTTTACCCGTACCAGTTGCACCCAGAATAAGAGTATGGCCAGCTACCTTTTCACCAATATTATCTTCACCATCTCTGGAGAAATGAAAGTTAAAATCAAAGATAGTATTAGATACAGTTGCTAAAGGCATAATTGCAGAACCATCACCTAATGGATTGCCATACTTTTTCCCATGCGAATAATTATGGATACCAAATGTCGTGGCTAGATTAGTCGTGGTTTTTGGGTACGACCGCGGACGTTCATTGCTTCCGGGAATCTGACTGAAATATGTGGATGGAGCGGATAGGCCTGCTTTAGTAAATCGAAATCCGCCTGCGTTCAGAAATGTACTGTAAGCGCGCGAGCCATTAGTAGAAGCCTGTTTAGCACTATTCCCGAAGACAATCAATGCTGCATGATAATCGCCAAACATCAATTCACCTGAAACCAGCTTACCCTGAGCAACATATAATTCATTTTGTTGTTCGCTAGCCTGATCATTAGCTGATTTCATATTGTTCAGTTGCTTGCGAACATTAGACAGCATGGTATATGGATTAATGTATATCAGACTTTGTATTAAGTTGAACTCAAACGGTAATGTAAGAATATCATTAAGTATCTTCGGTTTAGATAGACCATAATCCTTTAAATCAAAAGCCTGCGCAAATTTAGGTTTGCCACACTGGGGGCGGATTTCAAATACATCTGTACCAAAATGTATATCTGCACCTGGTATGGTTTGGCAGGCATCAACGTCAGATAAAGGTATTTGCTGTTTATTACCATTAATCAAACTACTGAAAAATTCATATACTTCAGAAAAAATTATGTTTTCTCTGTTTTTATATACAGTCAGTAGCGTTGGTTCATATGGCTGAAGAGAATGCATCAGACTGGTTATTTGTTCTTCTGCTTCTCTAATACCCGCGTCCATATCACTATTCTTAATCACAACAGCAAGATGGAACACATTTTCAAAGTAATCATCAGTTTCAAAACGTTTTAAATATTTAGCTGCAAAATCTTTAGTGAATGGTGTATGAAAGTCGTAGTCACGATTAAAGTTGATTTTCTTGCGTTGTAATGTACACCATAGCGCAAGCCTGTCACCAAACGATTTGCCACATGCAGCCAATATGGTACGCAAACCAATAAAGTGTTGGTACAAAACTTTATCGTCTACACCATCAAAAGGTAAGCCCTCCATACGTATCACAAAGCATAAATGACCAGATTTATACCAGACAATATTATTGGTTACGTGTTGGCATATCTTTGGTAGAAAGTCTACTCCGGATGGTTGATTTCGCAGTATATTGCTCAAAAAATCGCTGATAATCATCTATCTGTCTCCCAAATTTTGTTGACAGGATTGTTGTTGTATTGTTAAACAACTTCGCATTACGTCTACGTAAAAACCACTTACATTCATATAGAATTATCCTTAGGGCCTGATCATCGTTTTTACAGGCAGTGTGCATAAATGCGATTATGGGTGTAGGTAACAGAATGAATAAAAATGCCTTTCCTTGAAGAAAAGGCATTGCAATCATTACAGCTATTACCCCTACAAATCCACATATAGCCAATGCAGTTATAGGTATGCCTATAACCATTGCCTGACGTGCAAGACCATTAAACGTTAATTGTTCGGTATCAATGGTTTCATGTGAGGGTTCATAAGCCATAAAATTCCTTTATCAGCCGAAAACCATCTTCGAGCCGCCAGTAAAGAACCAGCCAGCAATTGCAAACGCACCGCCGGCACAGAATATCCATAGGCCTGTTTCCAATACATCAGTCCAGGTTTTGCGGCCACCCCATCCTTGCACAAACTGCCATAACAGGCATAAACCAGCTATTACGCCCACTACAGTATAAATAGCTGTCCGTACTTCGGTTGCCATGCTTACACCCTGTGCAGCCATTCCACCGGCCGCCATAGCACATTGTGCAAATCCGGCGAAGAATAAAATCATCAGCCATGATAATTTGGGCTTTAATTTACTAGGCATATATTATTTCCTTAAATAAATATGTTTTTGCAGACGAAAAAAAACCGGCTTTAAGCCGGTATAACGATTGAAATATGCTATATAGATTGAATATTTAACTCATATGAACTTCCTTTCAGAAACGACAAAAAAAGCCCGCACAAGGCGAGCTTTAAAAAACGGCATAAAGCCTGGATTAATAGGGGTAGTACCTAGAATTCTTTAAAAACATCCCAGCTTGCGCTGGTACGTTGAAGAGGCACCGGTGAGTTCTCTTGAGTAGCATTTTGCTGTTGAACTTTTGAGAAAGGTATAACGGGAATACTGCGTTGAATTGTTTTAACAGTTTGCACTGCAGGGATAATGGCTGGCACACGTAAAGTTGTATTTGATGAATTAAGAGCAGCACTATTAACCACTTTTTGAACATAGGATGGCTGCCCTGGAAAATCACGTTTAAAGCCGAAATTAAAATTTCCAGAGTAATAACAACTGAAAGCTTTCTGTAGAGTTGTTTGGCTCAGTTTGCCACCATCATTAAGGCTGGCCCGCGTATAACAATCGGTAAGGATTTTGGCTCCAGCAGCAAGATTTTTACAGGGGTCAAATACCGTTTCATAGGTCAGGCCATAGCGAGCCAGATTATTTTTATTTACTTGAACCAGTCCCATACTGAAGTTCTTACCAGCACTGTGCAATGCCTTGGCTGCTGCTACAGCCTCGGTATAGGACTGAGGCTGCCGTTTAAGGGAACCCCTGACTACACCTATAGCAAAGGGATTAAAGCCGCTTTCAACGCGGGCAATGGCCTGTAATGTGTCATGATGAACATTATTAGCGCATTGCTGGGCTAGCTGATTAAAATTAACCCGCTGTACAGATGTAGCAGCGGGTTGTTGATTTTCGATATTCTGGAGTTTTGTCGATGCTGTAACTAAGAATGGAAAAAAGAGTAATAAGATTATTAAAAGTTTCATATCTGGCTTCAACCTTAAAAACATATGTTTTTATCAGGACGTATCGCAAATTTTTTTCAACCATACCTTTGATAGATTCATAATAATTTATCTTTTCAATGGTATTCAGACGGTGGTTTGTTTGTATAAATTCGTCCTTTATGCCCAATATGCTGTGCAAGTTGATTGAAAAATAACTCAAGTACTTCGTGTAATTTTTTATTATTATTAATGTGTATTATTCCCCATTTCGCATAAAAGAATTTTACGAATGAGATAATATGAACAAAATACTTTCTATCATAACTAACTCCTGCCCCGTATTGTAGGGATTGGCCAACGGCAACAATCGCCTTGCCTGAGCTGTCTATTGAGACATAAGCTCGGCTAATTACTGGCAGTAAATTATGTTCAATAATTCGTTCCTCATCAATATTAAGACTTGTGATAAAGGCATTAAGAACAGAGCTTATAGATTGTTTTTCTACAAGTAGTCTGCTCTCTTTGTATGCAGCATTAAGTGTTTCACAACTTCGTTTTTCGTTTATTTCAATATCAATTAATGCTTTTAATGCAAGAAACTCTTTTTGATTCATGTTATCAATGATGGCGCTGGGGAAAGCTCCAGCATAAGCACCATAATATAATTGCAATACACCTTTTTCATTATAAGACAAAGTCATACTGGGATATTGTATATTAGTATTAGTCATAATGTTTTCTTAGATAAAATAAAAGCCTGCTTTTAGCGGGCCATCTAGATTAATTAAAAGATAATTAAAGGAAATATTTGGAATTAAGTACCAAGGCTTTTACTGTCAAAGACAAATGTGGCTCATAATTGGCCCCTTTAATTTTTAGCTATGTTGAAGCTTTTTGAGGACATCTAATCTTAATCTGTCAACGTAACAATTTTGTAGGTTTTTATTCAACTGACACTCTATAAACAGTTTTTTACTCTCAAGGATTTGTTCATTTGTTAATTTAGCATTTAGGGAATTTTCAATTTCGTTCATATCAGAGTAAAAGCTATTTTCATCATATGTTCTCAATACATTAAATCTGGATAATGAGTACGCATAGATTAAACTGACAAGCAAAATTATTAAACTAATGATATGGCAACTGCTAATAGTTGGTTTCCGTATCCATTTGGGATTGGTGAGAGATATAACTAAAATAGTAATAAAATACAGAATGATAAGAGTCAAAGCTGGAATACTATACAAAAGTGTTGAATACCATGGCAAAGCATCCACTTTATCCATAAGGAGTTGATACCAAGTCGAATTCAATTCTAGATTAGTTATTACTTGATTCATAAGATAACTTCCTATAAATAAAAGCCAGATCGTTAGTGACTAAATGACAGTAGCAAAAGATAAAAATAAATCTCCCTTGTTTATAGATATAAATTTTTGAGACCAGCTTTATTTTTAAGATTACAAATTATTATTTATTAGGATTAAAACGGAATATCATCATCTGCGAATTGAGAAACATTTTGATTCGGCGAGGGATTCGAAGATAATTCTGTTTTCCGTGATAAGTTATTAGCATTTGCTGCTGAATTTTGTATGGGTGTTGAATTGTTATTTTTATAAGTTAACATTCGCATTTCATTTGCAATAATGTTATAAGCCAAACGTTCGATTTGATTTGTATCTATATATTTCTTACTTTGAATGCGGCCCTCAATAAATACTAAACTACCTTTTTCAAGGTACTGGTTAGCTATCTCAGCCAATTTTCCAAACATTGTAATATTGTGCCATTCTGTTTGAGATTGTTTATTTCCAGTGCGGTCTTTCCATTTTTCCTCTGTGGCCAATGTAAAAGTGGCCATAGCGTCATTCGTAGAGCTATAACGTATTTCAGGTTTTCGACCTAATCTTCCAATTAAGATAACTTTGTTAACAGTAGACATATGAATGAAACCCTCTTAAGTGAATATGTTTATTTAGACGTGATTCGTATGTTTTGCATTAATTTTGAGCAACTCGTGCATTAATCGCCATGATGTCAAGCTTCTTCAAATCTCCATAAAAAAACGATTATCTAAACGCTCTGTAAAGTGTTTAGATAATCGTTCTTGATGTGCCCAAATTGTGACGAAAAGTCATGTAATGTGACTAATTATGACTAAGTTTGCAAGCATCACTATTTAACTAAATCAATGGGTTATGTCGCAGTATTAGGACTTTTAATCCGTTGGTCGAGCGTTCGAATCGCTCACGACCCACCAAATTACTGCCAACATATTTAATGTTGGCTTTTTTATTTTCAAATTCTATTTATTATTTATTCTGTCTAATGTATATCAATAATTATGCTGTGATCAGTTGCCAGTAATTCGGCAAATATTCATATTTTTTAAAGAAGAGTACTTATGAATATTGTATAAAGTTATCTGATTTCGTTAGGACAAAAAAATTTACTTTGATTTCTGGCCATTGTCTTCGGAAGATATTTTCGATTGTATTGATTGATTTAAATAATTATATAGTTAATTTTAATTGGTTTTAAATATGTGGGTTTAATTGACCTAACACGTAAAAATTATTGTTTTATAATAAAAATTACACATTAAATATAATTATTTCATTGTTCAGCTATTCTTAAAATATATTGGAATAAGTAATGTTTGAATGTACTCAATGCATCGGAATAATAAAAATATTGGGTTGATTCTTGATAAAAAAGCATTTAATTGAAATTAATCGTATTACTACTGAGAGAAATAAATTTTATTTTTTATGTATTAAATTTATCATTTATCATAATTATTTAGATCTATGTTTACAAAATAAGCAAACAGATAGGTTTGTTCTAATAAATTTTTAAGTTTATTTAAATAATAATATTTAATTTTTAATTATATTAAGTGTATTCTTATTATTCAGGTAGCTAAGAAGCTACCTGAATTTTTATTTCATTTATAAATTTTATAATTTATTTAACATTTAAAAAACACAAGTATTTAAGTTCTTTTATACCTTTGGTGACTGTATTTAAAATAAGTCCAGAAAAAAAAGTAATAATACCTACAATTCCAATTCCTATAGATGTTATTAATGTAGGAAATCTTGGAACTAAACCCGTATTATAGTAATTAATTAAAATTGGAGTGAATAATATAAGCGATATTATTATGAATATCATTGAAATAAATCCGAATAATAATAATGGCCTTTCATGTTTACATAATTTGATAATCAGCATTAAGATGCGCATACCGTCTTTGTAGGTATTTAATTTACTCGTAGAGCCTTCTGGTCTTCCTTTATAAGGAGCTTCAATATGTCCAATAGCTACATTCAATTGGAGAGCATGTATGGCTATTTCAGTTTCAATTGCAAAGCCTTTTTCATTTGCAGGAAATGACTTTACAAATCGCTTAGAAAAAATTTTATATCCTGATAGCATATCATGAACTCGATTACCAAATAATATTTTTACTGCTCCCGTGATTACTTTATTACCAAGTTTATGACCTGACCTATAAGCATTATTTTCAGTTTCTATTCTAATAGCATTAACTAAATCATAGTTGTTTTGTATAGCTAATTCCAACATTTTTGGCGCTATTTGGGCATCATATGTATCATCACCGTCAACCATGATATAGTAGTCCGCATCAATATCTACGAACATTTTTCTGATTACAGCTCCTTTTCCTTGAATATATTCTTCTTTAACCAAGGCTCCAGTATTTTTTGCAATTTCTTTTGTCCCATCAGATGAATTGTTATCATAAACATAAATAGTTGAGTTGGGGACGGCCTTACGAAAATCATTTATAACTTTTTCAATAGTAATGGCTTCGTTATAACATGGTATTAAGACTGCCACATTCATTTCTTTATATCCTTTATTTTATAAGTATAAAAATATATTATTGCTGCTATGCCTAAATACTGAGATGGTAATAAATATCTTAAGTCACTGGCAACACCAATAAACAAATACATTCCTATATAAAAAATACCGGAAAAGCAAAGACAATTAATCAATTTATAGTGTTGTGAATTAAAATCAAAATTTTTCTTAAATGTTTTTATAAATAATATGATTAAGACTAATAGCCATGGAAGACCACTAAGCGTATAGGAGAATAAGCTATTTTTATTCAAAAATATTTTTTTATAAGTGGATTCAAATTTTTGGGATTTAGGTTCATAAGTTATTTCGTTATCTTTACTAGCATCGTAAAAGCCCAAATCTAAACCATATCCATATGAATTATGGTTTGTGAGAAATATTATAAAATGACTGATACGATGCTTAATATAATAATATGGATGTTTCTTAATAGAAGCTATCCATTGTTTTGTCAGTAACTCATTGACAGCTTTTATATTATTGTTATTACCACTACTTAATTTGTTGAGAAGAAAACTACATTTTCCCCATCCTGCATAGTTATCCCATAATTCTGACGAGTAACATTTTCCTAGTACCATATCTTTCTCATGATCTGAAAGACCAATAGGAAAGTAATTTATTTTGCTAAAATGAGATATGCCTGAGATATCAAATATTTTTAGGGATATTATTGGATAATTTTTATGTGCTTTAAGTATTGTATGGTTTATTGGACTTTGAACTAAAACTAATAAAATAGATAATAAAACAGAATAACATATGATTTTTTTATTCCAATTGGAAAAAGCTAAATACATTATTATTGGAGCAGTTATGAAAGCTGCATTTGCCCTAAAAAGAGAGGTGAAGATTAACAAAAGTATTAATATAATTCTAAATATTATATTTTTATGCTTTAGATATATTGGTAATAGTCCACTAATCAATAATATTAATGTTGCAAGAAAAAAGTCTTTATAAACCCAGCCAAAATAACTAAAAAATAAAGGTGAAAAATATAAAATTAAATAAAGTAGTGCAACGTATCTTTTTTTTAAGTTTGATAATAATAATACTAGTGAAAGACTATTGATAATAATTAATATAGCATATAAAGAATATTTAGTACCTGTTGTAATTAAAAGAATGCGCCATATATGGCTTAATATTGGAGGGTGCCAATCTTCATAGTTATTGGTCAACGCTTGATAATATTGATTATATGTGTCGCCATATATTATGCCTGGATAAACTAAATAGATAGATAATGGTATTAAAAATATGGATATAATTAATAAATGTAAATTATATTTGTTCAAATCCTGTTTTCCTTATTATCTTAGTGTTATTAAAATAATTAAATACTATTTGCCAATAAATAATAGATTAAGTTAAAAATTAATATATGTCTATATGTATAAAACAATACATTATATAATTATAAAGATTTATTAGTTTCATCACTTATACTTAATAGTATTGTTATGATTTTCTCTTATTTTAGAAATATATTAGTTTATTCCTTTTAATTTCAGTTATCAAAATTAAATCATCATACTATAGTTGCACCCAAAGTGTTTTGAAAATGATTTAATGCCCACTCATGACCAATAGAGTCGAAGCTGGCAACGGCACTCTGATGTATGACTATTTTATAGTTCAGATTATAGGCATCGATGGCGGTATGTAGGACGCAAATTTCGGTGCATACACCGGTTAAATGTATTTCGGTAATATTTCTTTCACGCAAGCGTATATCCAGATCGGTGCCGCTGAAAGCGGAATAATGGCGTTTATTCAGCCAGTATACTTGTGGGTTGGTTTGATTTTGTCTGTATAGTTGTTTGAGTACGCCATACAATTCTTGCCCCTGAGTACCGATGATATTATGTGGCGGGAAAAGTTTGTTTTCAGGGTGATAATTATCATCTGCTTTGTGTGCATCTATGGCAAATACTACGAAATCTCCCTGTTCCATAAAGGTTTTGGTTAAATTCACCATCGCGTTTTCAATTGATTGTCCGGCTTTTCCGGTTGTAAGCGCGCCGTCTGTTGCGATAAAGTCATTGGTGTAATCGATTGAAATCAGTGCTTTCATATATGATGTTTAAATTGTGGTTTTTGATGATATCTCATAAGATCAAATAATAACTCTTCTGCTTAGAAGAAGTCTGTAGAAAATAGACTCATTTTATAAGCTTTTGTGACTGTTTCAATATCTTTTAATGTAGGAATTAAGACGGTCTGTTGGCTTCTGTTATTAAGTGAGGGTATTTAAATTTTATTAATACTGTTTAGCTATGGCTGTTCACTCTCTCGTTAAATACTCCTTTTATTTTTCCCACATCAGGGCAAAATACCGAACTGAAAAATTTGGTGTGTAAATAGTTGTAGAAAATGCTTCTAGACTCATGTGTTATGCATTTGTTCTGGCAGGTAAACCGGTTACTGTTTTCTGATATGGGAAAACTGTGATTTTTCGTACCTGAATGTTTTTGGTATTAGTATGTTGTACTTATTCTTCTTTTTCTTAATGAATCAAGATTTCTGGACTAGAAAATTGAGATGAATATTTAACGGAATAAAGAAATTTGGAAATTTTTTAGAATGCGGGATGGTGGATTCTGATGCTCAGGGAGTGTGAAACAAAAAATAGAAGGTTCCAGATTAGCTAAATTTAAAAGGCATTTATTGCACAGATTTCCCAGTTATAGAATTTGTTTAGATAAATTATTGCTGTATTGCTAGATAAGCTGATATTTAATTATTTTTATATAAAAAACTTATTATGGTTTAATTCATGTGTATTTTTAACTGGTGATTACAGCTAAGTCAGTTATCTGAGTGGTGTAGCAGGGGCTAAGTTGGGCACGGGTCATGAGCCAGTGGTTGGATTGCAGTTCGCTACCCAGCTGGATGCTACTGCGGCCGTAGTGGTTGGTGATGTTGTCCCATGTGGCCATCAGTTCGGGGCGGTGGTTGTGTTGGCTGGGGCAGAGTAAATCCAGTTGTTGGAAGTGATGTGTTGGTTCGATGCCGCCCAGTTCGATGCCGCATTTTTTGTATTCGTAGCCGGGGCGGTAGATGCGGCGCAGTAAATTTTGGGCGATTTGATTCAGGGTGATGGTGTCGGCGCTGGCCTGTGGCAGTTTGATGAATTGGTAGCCGTTGTATTGGGGCAGGTCGTGGCGAAAACGGTTGGTGTAGATAAATATGCCGATGATATGTGCCTGACTATGCTGTTCGCGCAGTTTGGCGGCGCCAGCGGTGATGTGGTGGCTGATGGCTGCTTGCAGGCCTTCGAGGCTGGTGACCATTCTGCCGAAGCTGCGGCTGCGTACGATATTCTGGCGGTTGGCTTCTTCAATAATGAGTTCGCTACAGGGGATACCCTGCATTTCGCGCTGGGTGCGTTCGAGTACGACGCCAAATTGTTTGCGCAGGGTGTGGGTGTGGGCGTTGATGAAGTCGAGGGCGGTGTGGATGCCTTGTGCGGCCAGTTTTTGGCCGATTCGGCGGCCGATACCCCAGATTTCGGTGACGGGTTCGCTGGCAAGGGCACGTTGCTGGATGTTGTGACTCCAGTCTGTCCAGACGACAACGCCGTTGAAATGGCGGCGGTGGCGTTTGGCTAGGTGGTTACAGAATTTGGCCAGTGTTCGGGTGGGGGCAATGCCGACGCAGGTGGGTATGCCAACCCATTGCTGGATGCGGTTGCGGATGTTGTGTCCAATCTGGTGCAGGTTGCTTAGTCCTTGCAGGTCGGCAAAGCATTCGTCGATGGAGTAGATTTCGATGGCGGGCACAAGGGAAGCGATGGTGCTCATCATGCGCCGTGATAGGTCGGCATACAGTTCGTAGTTGGATGAAAAAACGGTTAGTTTGCCTTGCTGTATGAGATGCTGAATCTGGAAGTAGGGTACGCCCATTTTGATGCCTAAGTCTTTGGCTTCGTTGGAACGTGAGATGACGCAGCCGTCGTTGTTACTGAGTACGATGATAGGCTGTTGTCTGAGCTCAGGGCGGTAAACCCTTTCGCAGGAGCAATAGAAGTTATTGCCATCAATCAGGGCAAACATGGGCGGGATTCAGGGCTTGTAGGCGGTGTTTGTGTTGCTGGATGATCTGATAGATGTCGCGATCCAGCTGGCCTTGTGGTTGGCTGAGGATGGTGTGCAGTTCGTCGCTGTTGCTGGCAGTGCCAAGATAAATCCAGTGGTGGAAGAGGTGATATTTCTGTTTTTCTTTGACGTAGGCGTAATGGTTAAACGGCCATGCGGCCAGTTTGATTTTTTGTAAGGCCAATGCCAGTTTTAGGTTGTGCATGTCGGCAGTGATTTTGTGGACACAGGCGCCGCTGCACTGGTGTAGCTGGTGGCGGAAGCAGGGGCGATTGCTGCTACCTTTTTCGATGCCGAGTGTTTGCAAGCATAGGTCTGTGTTGTTGATGCTGGTTCTGATGGTTTTCTGGGCATCGCTTTTACTGTGAAACAGGCCGTAGTAGCGCTGTTGCTGATTAAGTAGAACATGGCGCATGGGGACGATACTCAGGGTGTCGTAGCCGTGCGCATTGGTGTCGACCCTGAAGCTAAACAGGTCTTTCTGGCGACGCAGGCGGCGGTTGAGAATGGGTTGGCGCTGTTTGATTTGTGCTGATTCGGTTAGCAGGGCATCCAGTTCGCCGCTGCAGGGAATGATATCTATTTTTCTGGCCTGTTGTGATAGGCTCATTTCTTTGCTGTTGTGCACATCCTGGTTGAAGTGGCTCAGCAAACGAGTTTTAACTTGTTTGCTCTTGCCGATATACAGGGGCAGGTCGTTGTCGCCGTATATGAGGTAGACGCCGTAGTCGTCGCTGATGTTTTTCAGGACGTCGCTGTTGAGGTGGGCGGGCAGACTGGGGCGCTGCATGATGGTTTTGCAGGCCTGTTGCAGGGTAGCGGCGGAAAAGTTGTGTTTGAGTTGCTGCCAGAAGTCGTAGATGGCACGGGCATCGGCAAAGGCACGGTGACGGTTGTGCATGTCGATATTGTGGCGGGCGATGATTTTGTCTAGGCCGTGATGTTTGTGTTCGGGGTAGAGCTGGCGTGACAGTTTGACGGTACACAGTTGCTGCGGATTAAAGGTGTGGCCGAGTCGCTTGAAGGCGGCTTTGATGAAGCCGTAATCAAAGCGTACGTTGTGGGCAACGAAGATGCGATCTTTGAAGATGGCGGCAAGCTGGCTGGCAATTTCGTTATTGAAGTATGGTGCCTGTTCTACCATTTGGTTGCTGATGCCGGTGAGTGCCTGAATAAAAGGCGGAATGCTGGTGCCGGGATTAAGCAGGGTATGGAAGAGCTGCTGTTGGCCGGCTTCAGTATAGACGACAGCGATTTCGGTTATGCGGTCGCTGGTGGTGCGACCACCGGTGGTTTCGATGTCGACAAAGGCTAGTTGCTGGTCTGAGTACATGGTTTATGGGTTAGCGGACGTGTTTGATGACATAGGTAACGACGCCGACGATGGCAAGGGTGTCTCCTTCGCTGAATTTGAAGTTAGGATAGGATTGACTGCTGTTTTCGGAATGCAGTTCGACGTTGCCGTTGTCGAGTCTGTGCAGGCGTTTGATGGTGAATTCGTTACCTAAATCGGCCATGACAATGTCGCGGTGTTTAGGGGTGAGGGAACGGTCGATGATAAGCAGGTCGTTACGACTGATGCCGGCATCGTGCATGGAATCTCCGCCGCAGCGTACGGCAATGGTAGCGGCCTGATTTTTGATCAGGTACTGGTTGAAATCCAGATAGTCGCTGATGTATGGTTCTGCCGGGCTGGGGAAGCCGGCAGGAATGGTTTCTGTGGCCAGTGGAATGCTTAGCTGGCTGAGGTCGCTGGCCATTTTCCAGCAGTCGAGTGGTAGATGTTGTGCTGGTTGTAATGGACTGTCAGCTAGCTGATCAATCAGGTGCTCTACTGTTGGTATTAGGCTGACGGGGATGCGTTTGACTATTTTTGGTCCGGCAATTCTGGCTTTGCGTCCAGCGCCGGTTCTGCTACCACCATGTGTGTTGGATTTTGCTGTTGTATCAACCACTAATATGCTCATCTTGATTAAGTTATTTAATCAAGAATGGTAGAGTTGTGATTTTTCTGCGTCAATTGTATCTGGCTGTAGTTTGCTGATAATGATTTGTTTTTATGTGGGTTATGCGGTTGGATATTACTTCTGTTGATGTAAGCTAACCGGTTTTGTGATTTTTTGATTATTCTGAATCATTGTTATTAATTGCAGGTGAATGGGTGAGATCGTTGCGCAGTCACTATGCGTTTGGATAATTTTAGGTGGTAAGTATAGCTGGGAGTTGTCTAGTTTGGTGGCTGAGGTATAGAGGCCGGTCGGGAAGAATTAACAGAGGTTGATGGGATAATGCTATCTGAGGCGGTTTCATCAGCAATCCGGTCGAGGGTAGTGGTAGCTTCAAGGTGAGCGTTTTGTACATCGGAGGCGGTGATGGCTGCGGCTTCACTGGCGCTGCGATAATTTTCATGGTGTGAGCAGGCAGCCAGACTGGTAATGGCGAAAATAGGTAGTAAAGGCAGTATTTTCATGATGAATATAGATATTGTGTGGATTAATCTGGATTGGTAAGTGGAGTGCAGCCGCATTGGTTGAGTAGCTGGGTGGTTTCATAAACGGGTAAGCCCATGATACCGGTAAAGCTGCCGCTGATGTGCTGAACCAGCATTCCGCCCAGCCCCTGGATGCCGTAGGCTCCGGCTTTGTCCAGTGGTTCGCCGCTGGCAATGTAAGCAGTAATCTGTTCATCCTGTAAGGCTGCAAAGTGTACAGTGCTGGTTTGCAGGCTGTGCAGGGTTTGGTTGTGCCAGTAGATGGAAACAGCGGTATGTACCTGATGCTGGCGGCCTGAAAGTAGTTTGAGCATGCGTGCCGCATCGTCGGTGTTGACTGGTTTGCCCAGAATGAGGTTATTCAGGCTAACGGTGGTGTCGGCGCTGATCAGCGGAAATTCCGGTGGCTGTTGCTGTGTCTGGTGCCATGTACTGAGTGCTGCGCTGTTTTTCATACGCGCCATGCGCTGGACGTATTCAGTAGCGTTTTCGCCTGAGTAGGGCGTTTCATCAATCTCTGCGGGCAACCGCAATACACGGTAGCCAAGATTGGTGAGGATTTCATACCGACGGGGGCTGCCGGAAGCAAGGTAGACGGTAGGCGGGTTCATTGATAAGGAATGGTGTGTTGGGTGTGTATGTTATCGGTTGATTGTGGTTATTTTAGCATTGCCTTACGCAAAATGGTTTTTTCTCTGGATATCGGTGCGGCTGGATTTTGGTCTAGATCCAGTTACGAGCAGCGGGCTGGTTTTGTCTGGTTAGAGATTTACATCAACGATAAACCGACCTCTGATTTTGCCTTTAATGATGTCTTGAGCGGTTTCAGGGCACTCATTCAGGCTGATAGTGTGGGCAATGTGCTGCAGTTGCTGTGTATTCAGATGTTTGGCCAGAAAATCCCATGCTGCTATGCGTTGAGAGTAAGGTGCCATAACGCTGTCGATACCGGCTAGAGTAATGCCTCTAAGTATGAAAGGGGCTACTGTGGCCGGTAAATCCATGCCCTGAGCCAGACCGCATGCGGTGACGATACCGCCATATTGGGTCTGGGCACAGATGTTAGCCAAGCTGTGTGAACCGAGTACATCTATAGCAGCTGCCCATTGTTGTTTTTGTAATGGTTTTTCTGCACTGGCCAGTGTTTTACTGTCAATGAAGTGGTGTACGCCTAGTTGTTGCAAATAATCGGTGTTACTGATTTTGCTGGTAGCAGCGGTGAGGGTATAGCCTAATTGAGCCAGTAACATAATGGCAACGGAACCGACACCTCCTGTGGCGCCGGTAATAAGAATGTTGCCGTGTTCTGGAGTAATGCCATGTTTGATGATGCGTTGAACACAAAGGGCGGCTGTATATCCGGCCGTACCGATCATCATGGCTTGCTGGGTGCTTAAGCCGGCTGGTAAGGGGATAAGCCAGTCTGATTTAAGATAGGCATACTGACTCAGACAGCCCCAATGGGTTTCGCCACAGCCCCAGCCGTTTAAGATGACGCCATCTCCAGCTTTAAAGTGCTCGCTGCTGCTGCGAATAATGGTACCGGCACCGTCTATGCCGGGTACCATCGGCCATTGCCTTACTATGGGGCCGCTATTAGTGATGGCCAGAGCATCTTTATAGTTCAGACTAGAAAACTGAATTTGTATCAGGGTATCGCCTGTTTGTTGTAGCAGATTTTCTTCTTTGATGTGTTGAATACTGCAGGAAAAACCGTTTTCAGTTTTTACTAAGTATATTGCCTTAGATAACATGACATTATGCCTTTTAGGAATAACTAGACGGATGGTCTAATTTTGATTATAGGCTGGTTGTCAGTAATGAGCAATTGGTTAATTGGTCAATGCGGTTGGTTTGGTTAAAGCGAAAAAGACGTGTTGAAGTAGCTAATGTGACTGGCAGCTGGGGTGCGTTAGGCGGATTTGATTAAATTGAAAAACTGTTGGGTAAATGTGTCTAGTGGTGTGGCATTTTTCAGCAGTTTGGCTCGGCTGACTGCTCCTTCCCAACCTAGCCAAAAGAAACACGCCAGTTGGTTGCAGTCTGTTTGCTGGTTTATTTCATGTTGCTGCTGGGCCAACCGTAAGCAGCTGGCGATGAGGTGCTGCCAGTTGTGTAAAATATTGCTGAGTAAAGCGGGGTAATCCGGCGGAAGCAAGCATTCGTCCTGCATTAGCTCACCAACTAGGCAGCCGCGGTTGAAATGGTATTCAGACATGCTGTTTCTGGCATCTGTACAGAATGCCTTGATTCTGGCTAGTGCAGAAGATATGTTTTCGTTGAGTAAATGCTGTTGTAGTTTTTTTGTGAAAAAACTGTTGTAGTAATCGAGTATGGCATAGCCAAATTCTTCTTTGCTTTTGAAATAATAATAAAAAGAGCCTTTGGGGACGCCTACTTTTTTAAGTATGCTTTCAATATTTGCACTGTTGTAGCCGTATGTGGTCATGGCTTCCACGCCGCTGCGGATAAGCGCAATTTTGGTATTACGGCCTTTACGGGATAACGTTGGCATTGTAGCTGGTTCTGTCATCGTACTATTGTATTGTTCTGAATTTTTGGTATGGTATGTTTCAGGCAGATTGAAGAGCTGTTACTTTCCCTGTTTACTGACGGCTTTACGACAAAGCCAGTCCAGCCACGTGATAGGAAAAATTTTTTTTAAATACCAGAAAAGATGTGCCGGTACGGTAACCGGATAGCGAGCTTTAGGTTTGTGGGCATTCAGGGCGCGCGCACAAACGATGGCACATTGTTCAGCCGTTAATGTAAAGGGAGCGACGCTGCTTGTGGCTTGCAAGCGGCTGAGTTGAGCCTGATAGGCAGCACGATGAACGCTGTTCTCTACATCAATGTACTGTTTGAATTTAACCAGCGCATTGGGTCGAAAATGTGTGGCTATAGGTCCGGGTTCGAGAAGACTGATATAAATACCGCTCGCATGGGTTTCCAAGCGTAGAGTATCGCATAGTCCTTCCAGTGCAAATTTAGAGCTGTTATAGGCACTACGCCACGGCATAGCGGCATATCCAAGTATGCTGGAATTAACTAGTATACGGCCGTATTGCTGACGCCGAAATATTTTCATGACAGCATTGATGCATTGCCATGTACCGAATACATTGGTATTAAACTGTTCATGCAAAGCTGTGCGGCTGATGTCTTCAGCGGCCCCAGTTTGTCCGTAGCCGGCATTGCAGAATAGCGCATCCAGATGGCCGAATTCACTCAGTACTGTATCAAAAGCGGTTTGTATTTGTTCATCACTGGTAATATCCAGCTGGAGGCAGTGAAAACCTTCTGCACGTAAACGTGCAACATCTTCAGCGCTACGGCAACTGGTATAAACTCGCCAGTTGTCTTGGCGTAATAATTTGGCGGTGGCGTAGCCAATGCCACTGGAGCAGCCGGTAATCAAAATGTTTTTTTGCATGTGATGACCTTATCGGAGTTCGTTTTCCGCAGCGGCTTCGTAGGCATCGACAATTTTCTGTACCAATGGATGGCGTACGACATCTTCACTGGTGAATACATGAAAATAAATACCGTCAATGTTGCTGAGCTTTTCACGGGCATCTTTCAGGCCGCTTTTGATATTTTTAGGTAAATCAATTTGGCTGGTATCACCGGTTATAGCAGCCTTGGCACCAAATCCAATACGGGTAAGAAACATTTTCATCTGTTCCGGTGTGGTATTTTGTGCTTCGTCCAGAATGATGTAGGCTCCGTTTAGTGTACGCCCGCGCATATAAGCGAGAGGAGCAATTTCTATCAAGCCTTTTTCAAGTAGTTTAGTGACGCGGTCAAAGCCCATCAGATCGTAAAGAGCATCATACAAGGGACGAAGATAGGGATCGACTTTCTGTGTCAGATCACCGGGCAGAAAACCGAGCTTTTCACCTGCTTCTACGGCAGGCCGTACCAGTACAATTCGTTCTACTTGATGTTTTTCGATGGCATCGACAGCTGCTGCTACTGCCAGATAGGTTTTACCTGTACCTGCAGGACCTAATCCGAATACTACATCGTGTTTTAATAAGGCCTGTATGTAGCTGTTCTGCCGCGGGGTACGGCCGCCAATGTTACCGCGGCGAGTACGCAGGGTCCAAGTTTTGGGTTCTTGATGATTGGTTTCAGGCTGGGTGGTGGTTTTGGCCTCTACAGCAGCCAGCTGGATATCGCTGTCATTTAGGTCGCGTTGGCGTGCAATTGTGGCTAGACTCTCCAGTGCGTTGATTCCTTGTGTGATTTGAGTGCCGGTTAAAGTGAAATGGTCAAAGCGGCGGGTAATTTCCAGATTCAGTGCTTTGCCCAGAGTGGCAATATGTTGATCCAGAACGCCACACAGGCGTTGCAAGGCAGTGTTATCTATGGGTTCGAGCTGGTAATGGCTGGTTTGACTCATGGTTAGACTTAATGCAATTGAACAATTTTTAATATGTAGTCAAGCTGGTCGAAAGCAAGGGTGACTTGATGATAATAATATTTGCTGTTACAGGGGCTGAATTGTTGATTGGCTATTTAAAAATGGCTGATTGGCCTTGCCTGCGGGCAGGACTTGGTATAGATTGTGGCGGTAAATAGAGGGATGCTGCTGGCAATATACGCCCGCAAGCTTATCAATGATTCTGCGGATGGAAAATTGCATGCGAACTGCGAAGATTACACGGAATACCAGTGAAACGAAAATTCAGATAAGTTTAAATCTTGATGGTACTGGTGTAGGCAGGTTTGATACGGGAGTGCCTTTTCTGGAGCATATGCTTGATCAGATTGCCCGTCATGGTTTAATTGATTTGGATATCCGCTGTCGCGGCGATGTGCACATTGATGACCATCATACTGTTGAAGATATTGGTATTGCTCTGGGGCAGGCACTGAAGCAGGCGTTAGGCGATAAATGTGGAATTGCCCGCTATGGATACAGTTATGTGCCGCTGGATGAATCGCTAAGCCGTGTCGTGGTTGATTTATCGGGACGACCGGGACTGGTGTATAACGTTGAATTTACCCGTGCGTTAATTGGACGCTTTGATGTTGATTTGTTTAGTGAATTTTTTCATGGACTGGTCAATCATGCAATGATCACGCTGCATATTGATAATTTGCGTGGTGTGAATGCGCATCATCAGGCTGAAACAATTTTCAAAGCGTTTGGTCGTGCTCTGCGTATGGCTGTAGCTGCGGATGAGCGTATGGCTGGAGTAATGCCTTCTACTAAGGGTACTTTGACTGCATAAATATTAGTTTGATTTCAATAATCCGTTAATGAGTGTACATTAGCGGATTATTTTTTAATCCTGCTTATGTGATTTATTGCTTTGAAAGAACAGATAAGGTGTTATTGTAAACATCGTTATAAGTATAATAATGTTTTTATTCAATTTGTTGTGTAAATAAAATTTTTTATAATTAACATTTATGAATATTCTTTTATTTGTGTATTTTTTTGTTTTTTTGTGATAGTGTGTATCTGTCGGGTCTGATGGTTGTTTTAGTAATTTTTTTTATTGCCAGTCTGACAGGTTCGGATATGGATAAGCTGATTGGAATATGTAATGACCTTGATTTAGAGCAAGGTAGACAAATGAATGATGATGTAATGGTAATTGATGTAAGGCCTATCCAATATTGGCAGCACAACGATGCTGAGAATATGAAGTATGAAACTCAGGCTAGTTTTCAGCCTGATTTTGAATCTGAATATTATTTAGACAAATTAATGCAGGTCGATTTGCAAACTGAACAGTCTCATGATGCTATAACTAAGATAGTGAGAGTGTGGCAACATGCTGATCTGTTTCCGCATTTGAATGTGGTCGATAATCTGACATTGATGCAAATGAAAGTATTGCATCTGGATCGTTTAGAAGCGCATAGTAAAGCATTAAATTATCTGTCTCAGGTGGGTTTATATCGTCAGGCATTGAAATTTCCGGCAGATTTATCCGCTGGTGAACAGTTTCTAGTAGCGGTGGCGCGCAGTTTATGTGTGCGGCCACAAGTCATTTTGTTGAATAAAGCGATGCAGCAGCATGCTGAAGCAGACAGGGATGTTGATTTGCAGACAGTGATGAAAGCATTGCTGATGGATGGACTGGTTTTAGCCAGTGAGCTGGATGTGAAAAAATTGGCTTATCGACAAGATAATAATGTAGAAAGTAATGTGGAAGCCGAACCTATGGAGATGCTAAAGGAAGAAAGTGGTTTCTTTCCACTTTGGAATTTTAGCTACGTATAATGAGAATGGTTTGGTTTCAGATTTTCAGTTAACTTGGTTTAAGGTATGATAACGGGCTGTTTATTTGCATACAGCCCGTTATTTTTAACCAAATTCCGGATTACCTTGCTTAAAGTTAATACAGTAAATTCTGATAAAGATGTGAAAATGAAAGTAGCTATTGTCAATTATGGTATGGGTAATCTGCATTCGGTGCTGAAATCAGTTCAGGCGGCTGGTCAGTTACAGCAGATTAAGGCTGAAATTATGCTGACGTCTGAACCGGATGAGGTTTATGCAGCAGACAAAATAATTTTTCCCGGACAGGGTGCCATGCCAGATTGTATGGCAGCTTTGCTGAAAAGCGGTTTGGCAGAAGCATTAATGGATGGATTGCAGCGTAAACCGTTTTTCGGTATCTGTGTTGGTGCGCAGCTACTGTTTGAACACAGCGAAGAAGGTAATACATCCGGCTTGGGCTGGTTTCCTGGTTGTGTTAAGCGGTTTCAATCCATTGTAGCTGTGAATAATCGTCCGCTGAAAATACCGCATATGGGCTGGAACCGTGTTCATCAGACTCAGCAGCACCCTCTATTTGCCGGTATATCGCAGAATGAATGGTTTTATTTTGTACATAGCTATTATTTGGCGCCGCAGGAATCATCTCTGGTATTGGGTATGTCAGATTATGGTGAAGATTTTGCCTGTATCGTGGGCAGAGATAATGTATTTGCCACACAGTTTCATACAGAGAAAAGCCATGTGGCGGGTTTGCAGTTGCTAGGTAATTTTTTAAAGTGGGATGGTACGCAGTAGTGTCCTTAAAGTATCTGTTTTCAACTCGTCTAGATTATGTGAATTTAATATGTTATTGATTCCTGCAATTGATTTAAAGGGCGGACAGTGTGTGCGCTTACAACAAGGCCTGATGGAGCGGGCCACCGTATTTTCTGATGATCCTGCACAGATGGCTTTGAGCTGGTGTGCCCAAGGAGCTCGCCGCTTGCATCTGGTGGATTTGGATGGGGCGTTTGCCGGAAAACCAGAAAACATGACCGCAATCAAAGATATACTGAAACAGGTGGCAGATAATGTGCCGGTGCAGCTTGGAGGTGGAATTCGTGATTTGCAGACAATAGAACGCTATTTGCAGCTGGGTTTGAGCTACGTCATTATTGGTACTTCTGCGGTAAACAACCCGCAATTTGTGCGTCAGGCTTGTGCTGCCTTTCCCGGGCAAATTATTGTTGGAATTGATGCAAAAAATGGGATGGTGGCAACAGACGGCTGGGCGAAGATAACAGATTTTCAGGTAACAGAGCTGGCCAAACGTTTTGCTGATGATGGTGTAAATAGTATTATTTATACGGATATCGGCCGTGATGGCATGATGAGCGGGGTCAACATTGATGCCACAGTCAAATTGGCTCAACAGACATCTATACCCATTATTGCTTCTGGCGGGGTAACTGATTTGTCCGATGTGGAAGCCCTGTGTGCTGTCGCAAAGGATGGCATTGCCGGAGCCATTGTTGGGCGTGCTATTTATGAAGGTACGCTCGATTTGGCAACAGCACAGAAAATAGCGGATCAGTACGAACACTAGTTCTCATTTTATGTGCATCAAAATATCTGCATTCAGTTTTATGCTGTAGCTGTAAAGTATCTGTATATTTTGATCAGAGCTGCTAGGTGATAGATAAGCTGAATATTTTATTTAACAATAACCTTACAGTACTTATGGAGACCGAGTAATGATTAATATATTAAGTTCCCTGATTTTGGCATTGTGGTTGGTTCTTAGCATGAATCGGTCAAGGCAGATTTTTTTTGAAACCAGCATTTATATCATTGCGATGATAGGGATTAACTGTATTATGCAGCATGCATGGCCGGATGTGAATAGTGCATGGCTTTTAGGCTGGATTGTGCAATGGTTTTTTGTCTTTATCGCAATTTGGCTGTTTGATATTGTTGCACTGGGTACCATCAGTGCGCTTATTTATTCGATTGTAGTCGGCGTTATCTATTACTATTTACAATTAAATATTCCTGCTCTGGTTGAGCACTGGATAAAATAATTACCATATAGTTTAGCTGAGAAAGATGGCATTATGGCTTTAGCCAAACGCATTATTCCGTGTCTGGATGTGGACAATGGGCGTGTTGTGAAAGGGATTAATTTTATCTCCCTGCGCGATGCCGGTAATCCAGTGGAAATTGCCCAGCGCTATAATGATGAGGGGGCGGATGAACTTACTTTTCTTGATATCACTGCTAGCTCAGATAATCGCGATACGATTTTGCATGTTATCGAAGCGGTAGCTAGTAAGGTATTTATTCCGCTGACTGTAGGAGGTGGTGTGCGCAGTGTTGAAGATATCCGCCGCCTTCTGAATGCCGGTGCAGATAAGGTTTCAATTAACACAGCCGCTGTCAGCAATCCAGACCTTGTTAATGAGGCCAGTGCTTTTTTTGGCAATCAGGCAATTGTTGTGGCCGTGGATGCTAAAGCAGTGGATGCTGAAAATTCACGCTGGGAAGTTTTTACCCATGGTGGCAGGCGTCAAACGAGACTTGATGCAGTGGAATGGGCGAAAAATATGGCCATGCGTGGAGCAGGGGAAATTTTGCTAACCAGCATGGATAGAGATGGGACTAAAGCTGGTTTCAATATACCACTTACCCAATCGGTAAGTAATGCTGTCAGTGTGCCAGTAATCGCTTCGGGCGGTGTTGGCAATATTGAGCATCTGATTGAAGGTGTGCAGATGGGGTATGCTGATGCGGTACTTGCAGCAAGCATTTTTCATTTTGGTGAAGTACGGATTCATGACGCTAAATTAGCCATGCAGCAGGCTGGTATTGAAATGCGTATTTAATTTGTCTATATATAGGTTGAATGTCTGTTAGAAAATAAGGACAATAGTTGTGATCAATACGCTTTTGGATGCGGTAAAGTGGAATGATAAGGGATTGGTCTGCGCTGTGGTTCAGGACAGGCGCACTTTGCGCGTGCTGATGGTGGCATGGATGAATGCCGAAGCGTTGAGACAGACTGTTGCTACTGGTTTTGCACATTATTACAGCCGCTCACGACAGAGGCAGTGGATGAAAGGTGAAGAGTCTGGGCATACGCAAAAGGTATATGAGCTGCGTTTGGATTGTGACGGTGACGCGCTAGTTCTGCTGGTTGAACAGCAGGGTGGTATTGCCTGCCACACCGGACATGCTAGCTGTTTTTACCGCATTTATCGGAATAATGACTGGATAAGTACCGATCCTGTTATTAAATCAGAAAATGAAATATATACCCAGTCTGAGTGCGCTCAGAAACATAAATAAAATAAAGAGAACATGATGACAACTAAGCCGGTTGCAGCAGATGTAGCCATGATTTTAACTGAATTAGCTGATGTGCTGGATTCCAGACGCGAGGCTTCGCCACAGACTTCTTATGTAGCTCAGTTATTACAAAGTGGTGAAGATAAAATTTTGAAGAAAGTTATCGAGGAAGCAGGCGAGGTGCTGATGGCTTCCAAGGATGGTGACAAGCATCATTTGATTAAGGAAGTAGCTGATGTCTGGTTTCATACTATGGTATTGCTGACCTATCATCAGATTCGCGTAGAAGAAGTTTTACAGGAGTTACAACAGCGACAGCATGTGTCTGGATTGGCTGAAAAAGCCAGTCGTCAGCCGCAGTAATTGCAACCAAATTTCTGAATATGCGCTGCTGTCTTCATACGGCGGGCGCATGTTTTTTAAGTAGTTGAGGTAAAGGAAAAGCATCATGGGTAGTTTTTCAATTTGGCACTGGGCAGTGGTATTGCTGATTGTAGTACTGATTTTCGGTACCAAAAAGTTACGTAATATTGGTAAAGATCTGGGCGGTGCTGTACATGATTTCAAACAGGGTCTGAATGAAAGTGATCGTGAAGCACAGAAAAAAGATGATGTAATCGAACATAATAAAGACGATAGTAAAGTTTAGAAGGTATTTATGTTTGGTTTGGGTTTTGGAGAGATTCTGCTGATTGCGGTAGTGGCTCTGGTGGTTCTGGGGCCGGAACGTCTACCTAAGGTGGCACGCAGTGCTGGTCTCTGGGTGGGGCGTATTCAGAATTTCATCAATAATGTTAAGACCGAACTAAGCGAGCAGACTGGGGTAGCAGAATTTAGACAAGCACGTGACAGTATTGAGGCCGCTGCGCGGTCATTTGAGCTTGATGTTAATAATAATGTACGTAGTATACGTGGCGAGGTAGATGCATTAAAACGTCAGATCGCTACTGATGAAGCAGCAGAGACTGAAACCAAGATGAACCTTTCCGAGCCACTGCACTACAGTGGTATAAATTTGTCTGATGCTCCGCTGGTGCATCGGGTTTCGCTTCATCGGCAGGCGATACAACGCCGGCGCGATATGCGTCCCCGACATCGTATTACGCCTAAATTGCGTATACGCCGGCACGGATAAATGAGCAGAGTAATAGTAATGCCGGTAGATGAAAATACTGAATTGACACTGATAGATCACCTGTTGGAATTACGTCGCCGTGTGATGTGGATTCTGGCTATCCTATTGTTATGCTTTGCGATTATGGTGCCTTTTGCACAGAAAATATATACTTTTGTTGCTGAACCCTTGATGGTGAATCTGCCAGCTGGACAGCATATGATAGCAACCGAAGTGATTGCGCCGTTTTTTGTACCTTTGAAGGTGACAATGATGGCTGCTTTTTTACTAACATTGCCACATACGTTATATCAAGTCTGGGCCTTTATAGCTCCTGGCCTTTATCGTCATGAAAAACGTTTGATACTGCCTCTATTAATTGCCAGTGTCTTTTTGTTTACTCTGGGAATGGCATTTGCCTATTATCTGGTTTTCCCAGTTATTTTCCGTTTTCTGACTGGTATTACACCTGTTGGGGTAAGCATGGCTACCGATATCGACAAATATCTGTCTTTTATATTAGGTATGTTTGTGGCATTTGGAGTAACATTTGAAGTTCCGGTACTGGTAATTCTGTTAAACAGAATAGGGGTAGTATCTGTGCTTCAGTTGAAAAAAGCTCGCCCTTATGTTGTGGTTGGTGCATTTGTCGTGGCGGCAGTGGTTACACCGCCAGATATTCTGTCACAAACGCTACTTGCGATCCCTTTAATTTTTCTTTATGAAATCGGGATTTTGGTTTGTCGTTGTGTTGGCAGTGATAAGAAAAAGTCCTCTTTATCATATCCGGTACAAAGACAATAAATTAATTTTTATACTGAAATAAACAGGCTGCCTGAACATTTTCAGGCAGCCTGTTTATAAATAAATTCAAGACAGTTAACGACGTTGTTCGATGGAGAATTGTATGGATCAGTCGCCAATTGATTCGTGTTCGAATATTTACCGCTCTGCTACATGGGTCTGGTGGTTGGGAATGTTGTCGCTGTGCATTGTGCCGTTTATGTCGAGCTGGCGCGTGGGTACCCTGTCTAGTTTTTATCTGGAAACAGGAACATTATTTTTTGTGCTATGTCTTGCTGGGCTGACGGTACTGACTCGCAAAACCAAATTTTCATTGCCCAACAGTAGTATTGTACTGTTGGTGTTGGCACTATTGCTTGTGATTCAGGCACGAGTAATGAATCTTACATATGCTAGTCAGTCCGACCTGACCGCATTAGTTTTTGTGGTAATGGCTATACTTGCTTGGGCGGCGCGTGGATGGGTTATTCGCATCGGCCAGACTCAGGCTGTTACGATTTTGGCTATGGCGTTGGTACTGGGGGTGCTATTACAGTCTCTAGTATGTTTAATGCAGTTTATGGGTGTAAATAGCTGGATTCCGGGAATATTGCGTGGACCAGGAAATCATTATATTTATGGTCAGCTAGCTCAGCGCAATCATCTAGGACATTACCTGATGTGGGGCGTGCTGGCTTTGTGTTTTTTGTGGCAGCAGCGACGCCTGCCGAAATGGGTGGTGTGGCCATTGCTATTTTGGTTTACCGGTGTAATGGGGCTGATTGGTTCTCGTACGATTATTCTGTATGTGCTGGTTATCGGGTTATCACTGTTTTTCTGGCGTTGGCGTGCGGGTTCTGCTGCTAATCGTTTTTTAATGAAACTGGCTATTGCCATTGGCTTGGTATTGCTGTTTCAACTGGTATTGAGCCCACTGTTTGATTTTTTTCTTCATATTAGTTTTCAGTCTGGTACTGCTCGGCTGGAGCAGGGTGGGTTTGCTCAGTCAGGGCGCCATATGGAGTGGCATAAGGCATGGTTAATTTTTAAAAGTGCCCCATGGTTTGGTTATGGCTGGGGTAGCTATGCCTATCAGGGATTTGCAATTGCAGATGTGTATCCGAATGGTTTCCGCCAATATGAAAACACGGTGCTATTTACACACTGCCACAATCTGGTGTTACAGCTATTGGCAGAAACCGGTATTACTGGTCTGTTAATTGTGTTGGCTTGTTTTGCTTTGGTGATCTGGCCACATCTACGCAAGGGATTTAATCCGGCTTCAATTGTTTTAGTAAGTATGATATTGGTTTCTTTATGCCACAGTATGTTGGAATATCCGCTTTGGTATAGCTATTTTCTTGCTATATTTGTTCTATTTATGGCATTGACACCGATTACGAGCGCTCAATTAACAAAATCCTGTCGGCCTGTTTCTAAGTTCTCCAATCAGGCTGGAGCGATTCTGGCTTTAATCGCCATGTTGATGATGATCTGGCAAATGCTGCTGTATCAACAATTTTTAAAAGTTCGTGCTAATGGTCAGATAGCGCAGGCTGAGCAAATGAGCAGATTGCATAATTTGCGTAAGCATATGTACTTTATGCGTTATTATGTTGACATGGCTGTTATCGAAAAACTGAATGTTACTGATTCTTTTTTACCATTATGGGGTAAACAAGCGGCATTGTTGGCGGGAAGATATCGACCTTACAGCAACACATTCATACGTGGACTTTACCTTGAGCAGGCACAGCAAAAAACGGCTGCTCATGACTGGTTTACAGAGGTAAGTCATTACTATCCCGGAATGATTCCTAGTTTTATAAGCAGAATCAGAAATCAACCATATTCCGTCGCAGCAATACAACAAATGCAGCAGGATTGCCTGAAATATCAGCAGCAAAGTGCGCTGAAAATGAATTGTATGTAGTGTTCAGACAGATATTTAACATTGTGGTTTTTAATGAAAAAGTGAGCAAAAGCCTTGCTATTGTAAAGATAATTCCAACCTACATGTTAAGATATCAAGTGTAAATATAGTAAATACGTCTGTAGTCAATACAGAATGTGCACTTCCATTTAGGAGGATGATATGAATCGTGTGTTATTAATAGATGACGATAATTTGTTGACAGAGTTACTCACTGAATATTTGACAGCTGAAGGGCTGGAAGTGAGTCGTGTTGCCGATGGCGAAGCAGGTGTGAAAGAAATTTTAACCGGTCAGTACGATGTGGTGGTATTGGATTCCATGATGCCGAAAATGAACGGTTTGGATGTGCTGAAAACGGTACGTGTACAAAGTAAGATTCCAATTATTATGTTGACTGCTAAAGGCGACGATATTGATCGAATTATAGGTCTGGAAATGGGTGCAGACGATTATGTACCAAAACCCTGCCAGCCTCGCGAATTATTGGCTCGAATCAATGCCATTTTACGTCGTACACACCAGAGTCAAGACAATGATCAGAATGGAATTCCTAACAGTATTTCAGCCAGTGGGGTGGTGCTGTATCCGGCCAAACGTCAGGTTACCATTGATGAAGAACCACTAGAGCTGACCAGCACAGAATTCAATCTGCTTGAAGTACTAATGCGCCACGCAGGACAAGTGGTAAGTAAGGAAACTTTGTCTTTGGAAGCGCTGGATCGAAAACTGGCCAAATTTGACCGCAGTATTGATGTACATATTTCTAGTATCCGGCATAAGCTGGGCAATGCTAGTCTGATTCAGACTGTACGTGGTCTGGGTTATCTGTTTGTTAAAAACTGAACCAGAATACAGGCTGTTGTTAAACAGCCTGTTTTAAATTATGAAACTGTTTCCCCGTATATTTGCTACATTCTGCGCAGTGATTGTTTGTGCGATTTTTGTGGCCAGCTCTTCTTTTTGGCTGGTGCAGAATACGCTTGCTGAGACCCGCTTCAAGCAACAGCGAAATTTTGAAGAAAATTTGCTCAGCAGTACCATGAATGCCTTTCAAGCACGTGGTGATGCCGGTATTCGTGAGCAATTGTTGGAATGGGGAAACAGTCCGGGCGGTGAAAATCTTTATGTTATTACCGGTGATAACAAAAATGATATTCTTGGCCGTCCTATAGACCCTGAGGACATTGATAAGGCTCATGAGTTTGCCTTGTCGCATCCTAATTCAAAACTGGTGCAGATATCCTATAATTCTCTTGGCGAGGAATATCTGTTTATGATTCGCGGCTGGAATCATGAGCGTACACCACGTCCGCCTAGCCCGTTTTTTATTCCCGGTTTGCCGATTGCACCGGTTTGGCACGAATTTATAATTCTCAGCTTTATTATTATTGTTGGTCTGCTTACGGCATATATTTTGGCCAATAATATTACCCAGCCAATTCGTGTGTTGTGGCGGGGTATGGATCGGCTGGCTCATGGCAATCTACAGACACGTGTGTCACATCAGCTATCAGAACGACGTGATGAACTTTATTCATTGGCAGTGCAATTTGACAATATGGCGGATAAATTGCAAAAGCTGGTGGAAAAAGAACGCCATTTGCTGCATCACGTTTCGCATGAAATGCGTTCGCCACTGGCTCGCATGCAGGCAATTATTGGCTTGATACAGGTACAGCCACAGAAGCAAGAACAGCATTTACAGCGGCTGGAAAGTGAACTTGGACGTATGGATTTGCTGGTTGGTGAACTACTCACTCTGTCTCGACTGGAAACGTCTGATTTACCTATAACGCTGGAACCGCTAGCCTTGGTGCCAGTTATCAAGCAGATTGTTGAAGACAATCAGGCGGTAGCTATGCAACATCAACAGACTTTATCTTGGCAGTGTGATATTCCGGATACGGCAATGGTGAAGGCAAACGAAAGCTATTTGTACCGCGCCTTTGATAATGTTGTTCGTAATGCAATAAATTACAGCCCAGATGGTAGTGAAATCAAAATTCATCTGCATGAGGGCGGTAAGCAGCAATGGCAGGTGGATATTAGTGATAATGGTCCGGGGGTTGCTGAAAACCAGCTGCCGCATATTTTTACTGCTTTTTATCGGGCGGACAGCAGTGCCAATAAGCCAGGAACGGGGCTTGGTCTGGCTCTAACCAAACATATTATTGATCGCCACCATGGCAAGATATACGCAGATAATCAACAGCCAAAAGGCCTGAGTATGCATTTTTTGCTGCCTAAATTTACACCAAGTAGAAACCGGAATCGACAGAAGAATAAGAGTTGATAATATATTACTGAAAAATTAAGCCGGATAAAGTAACAGTCTTTATCCGGCTTTGTGTCTAATTGCTTAATATTTCTGGTTGAGCTGAAGAATTTTCTAGCTTTAGTGTAAGTTTGTCTTGAAGCACATCAATTACTTGCCTGCCTTGGAGGCAGGTGTTTCGGTTTCAATTGCTGGCAGGGTAGCATTCTGAGCAAACCAGCTTGCAGCAATCTGATTAACTTCCTCCATACCTTGCTTTTTTAGGCTGGAAAAAAGTTGTACCGAAACTTGCTGGCGAACAATGTATGGTTGTAACGCTTTTCTGACACAGGCTAAAGTTTTAATTTGCTCATTTTTGGATAATTTATCAGCCTTGGATAAAAGAATATGCAAGGGACGATTGGTTACAGCGAAAAAATCCAGCATCTGTTTGTCTAGCTCTTTCAGAGGATGGCGTGCATCCATAATTAGAATTAGCCCAATAAGCTGAGTCCGTGTCTGTAGATAATCTCCCAGTAAACTGACCCAGTGTCTGCGTACTGCTTCTGGCACCTGAGCATAACCGTAGCCGGGTAAATCTACCATATACCCGCCGTTTGTCAGTTCGAAAAAGTTTATGTGTTGGGTACGCCCTGGCGTTTTGGAAACGTAGGCCAGACGCGTGTGGTTAGTGAGGGTATTAATGGCGCTGGATTTGCCTGCATTACTTCGGCCAACAAAAGCAATTTCTGCACGTGTGTCTGGCAGGTCTTTTAAATGATTAACAGTAGTATAGAAACGGGCGTGACGAAACAGATTCATGAGTAACAAAATATGAAAATAAGGCTGTAGCATACCATGTTTTTAAGTCTGATTCGGCTTCGAAAACAGATGTTAACGCCGGATTAATGGTGTGGTACTTGATTTTTTGTTGCATACTGCTAAACTGATAAGAAGTTTATTTTTAGGAAATGTTCAGATGAAAGACGGGGTCTCGGGCCGCAAGAGTGTGCGTGTAGACTGGTTTTCTCTGATTTTCAGGCAGCTTTGCTCGTGCAGCAGGCTGCCTGTTTCCGTTTAACGTATAGGAAAAGAAAATGGATTTTAGCTGGTTGGGAGAACCGGCCACGTGGGTGGGACTAATTACCCTGGTAATTCTGGAAATTGTTTTAGGTGTCGACAACCTGGTATTTGTGGCTATTTTGGCAAATAAAGCCAGTCCGAAACAGCGCGACCATGCTCGTATCGCCGGCCTTACTCTAGCCGTACTGATACGGATTGTGATGCTGGCACTGATGTCATTTATCATCACCCTGACGAAGCCGTTTGTGCATATCGGAGGTTTTGGTATATCGGTTAAGGACTTGATTATGTTCGGCGGTGGATTGTTTTTGCTTTACAAGGCCACCACTGAATTACATGAACGCCTTGAAGGCCATACCGCTATGGCTTCGATTACCAATGTGGCTGTCTATGCCAGTTTCTGGAGTGTGGTTTTACAAATAGTGGTACTGGACGCAGTCTTTTCACTTGATTCTGTGATTACTGCTGTCGCGATGGTACAACATATCACTGTGGCTATGATGGCTGTAATAATCGCGATGGGGATGATGATATGGGCTAGTGGTCCGCTTACCGAGTTTGTAAACCGCCATCCTACTGTGGTGATGTTATGTCTTGGTTTTTTGCTGATGATTGGCTTCAGTCTGATTGCAGAAGGTCTACATTTTGAAATTCCCAAAGGCTATTTGTATGCAGCCATTGCTTTCTCCATACTAATTGAGATTTTCAACCAGATTTCTACGCGAAATACCCGTCGTAACGATATGATCGGCCGTTCGTGGCGCTACCGTACCGCAGACAGTGTGCTGGGTATGATGGGGCTGCGTGAAAAGGAGCTGGCCAAGAATGGTACCCCAACCGAAGATGATGAGCATTTCGAAGAAAATGAGAAATCCATGATTCGGAGTGTGCTGACGCTGGCCGAGCGCCCCATCATGGGTGTGATGACGCCGCGCAGTGATATCGAGCGGCTGGATTTATCGCAAACGCGTGAGCAGCAGCATCAGCAGTTACAAGACACACCTTTTTCAAGACTGGTGGTGGTTGGCAAAGCCGGTATTGATGAACCGCTGGGTTTTGTTAATAAAAAAGATCTTCTGAATCAGCTACTCAAAGGTGAAGCACTGAATATACAGGCCGCACTGCGTCAACCACTGGTTTTACCAGACAGCAGTACTGTGCTGGATGCCATGGAATTGTTCCGCTCACGCAGTGCCGATATTGCACTGGTGGTGGATGAATTTGGTGCCGTACTCGGACTTGTGAGCATGAAGGATTTAATGGAAACCATTGCCGGTGATTTTCCAGAAGAGTATGAGCGTGCTGATGCGCCAAGTATTCAGCAAAATGCTGACAAAAGTGTCACGGTAGATGGCAGCCTTGAATATGCAATATTGGCTCAGCATCTGCATTTGCCAACTTTGCCGGAAGATGCCGAATATCACACAGTAGCCGGACTGATAATGGAAGAAATGCAGGATATTCCGGATGTGGGGGATACCATTGATTATGCTGGTTATCGTTTTGAGGTTTTAAGTAAGGACGGACATCGGCTGGAAAGAGTACGCATCAGCAAAATTGAACTTCCTGAATCAGAATAATCTGAATTTATCAGAATATAAAAAAAGCCTGCTAGTACAGCAGGCTTTATTCATTTCGTACTTGCTTATTTAATCTGGCTGCCAATTACGCCGCCCAATGCAGCACCACCTAAGGTGGCACCTGTGTCTTTACCCATCAGGTTACCAGCTATACCACCCACTACTGCACCTTCGGCAGTGTGACGCTGAGCCGGAGTCATATCTGCACAGGCAGAAAGAGATGCTGCTACTGCGGCTATTACAGCTAATGTCTTCATTTTGGATTTCATATATATGCCTCTTTGTAAGAAAATAGATTTATCGTGTGTATTAACTCTTCATTATATTGCTATATTGCTGGCGAATGTATAGAAAGTCAACAATATATTATTACTGTGTTAATTATATCAGTGAGAAGATAGTCTGGTGGAAAAACTGCATTATTAAAAATAATGCAGTTTTCTGATATAGAAAAAGTGGCGTCCAGCTAGTCTGTTTCTTTAATAGTGTCAGCCACGATTTCTGGTGTCTCACGGGAAGGCTGCTTTTTCTCCTTATATTTAATCACGGCGCGATCTAGTTTATCCATAAGACAGTCAATAGCTGCATACATATCATTGTCTACACAATCAATATGAATGTCCTTGCCAGAAAGATGTAAATTGATTTCTGCTTTTTTCTGAACTTTTAGTACTGAAAATGTAACGGTGGCACTGATTACCTGATCCGCGTGGCGGCTAATGCGTTCTAGCTTGTTTAGTGTGTAATCCTTTAAAGCAGGGGTTACATCCAGATTCTGTCCAACAAATTTAAGATTCATAGCCTGACTCCTTTTAATAAAAGGGTTTTAGTGAAGACCAAACAAATTTTAAAGAAGGTAAACAGTTAATTAGTAATTCTTAAACTTTACTTTACGTTGGTGCGCCGGCGGAATTTTCAAGGCCTCACGATATTTTGCCACTGTACGCCGCGCCAGTTTAATTCCTTGCTTGGCTAGCTGGCTGACCAGATAGGCGTCAGAATAGGGATGCTTTGCATCTTCTTCGTTTATCATGCTTTGCAGCAAAGATTTAATTGCTGTTTGGCTGTTGCCTGCACCATCATCCGTTGCGGCTACAGATTGGCTGAAAAAATACCGCAGAGGAAAAACACCCTGAGAGCAAGTAAGGTATTTCTGATTAATGGCGCGGGAAATGGTACTTTCTGCAAGCTCAAGTGTCTGTGCCGTTTCCTTAATGGTTAACGGAACCAAAGCCAGCGAACCGAAACTGAAAAAATCCTGCTGTTGCTGCACAATCCATTCTCCCAGACGTTGCAGGGTGTTTTTGCGCATCTGCAGACTATGTAGACAAGTTTGAGCTTCCTGCCACTTGTTTTTACACATGGTATCTATTTCCGGATGCGGCTGTTGTAACAAATCTTCCGCAGCTGGCTCAATCCGCAATTGAGGAAACGCATTACGCAAAATACGAATCTGCCAGCAGCCATTGTTATCAGTAAATACTTCCATATCTGGGCGTATTGCGAGAATACCGTGGCCGTCTGGTAAACCATAACAGGGGAAAGGGTTGAGGCAGCCAATCAGTTTGCAGGCTGCTTCGAGTGTGGCGGTAGAAAACTGTGGTAGTTGCCGGCATAGCTGTTTGAATTGATGGGTACTTAGCCATTGTCCGAAATAGTCGCTGATTAGTAACCGTGCACAGTTTTGAATGTTTTTTTTATTTGCATCGTGGGAGTCTGGCAGGTTATCCACCTGCAATAGTAGTGATTCCTGCAAATTACGTGCGCCCACACCGGCTGGTTCAAACTGTTGCAGAATAGAAAGAGCATGAGCAAGCTCGGTTTCATCCAGCCGCCATTCCAGTGGTGAATTTTCTACAAGGTCAGTTAGACTGCAATCCAGATATCCCTGTTCATTTAAATTATCAATCAAAAAATAAACTTGTGCTGCTGTGTCTACATCTAAATCAAATTCGCATACCTGCCGGCGCAGCAGCGTATACATATCGGGTTCATCCGCCAGCGTTTCCCAGATATCGCTTTCATTTTGTATAAAGCCATGTTGAGGTGGCTGTACATATTGAGTCTGAGGGCTAATATCTTCAGCTGAATTTTCAATTTCTTCCAGAAAAGGGTTATCAGCCAACCAGCCTGATACCAGTTCCTGTAATTCCAGTGCAGATAATTGCAACACCTGTAACGACTGTTGCAGTCTGGGGCTAAGACGATTGGTAAGATTGAGTTTGAGTTGAGCGGCAGGCTTTTGCATACGCACCTAATACTCGAAATGCTCACCTAAATAAACAGCGCGTACCTGCTCATTATTAACCAGCTCCTCCGGTACGCCGGAAGCCAGAACGCTACCCTGATTGATAATATAAGCTCGGTCACAGATACGTAGTGTTTCACGTACATTGTGGTCGGTAATCAGGGTGCCGATACCGCGTTGTTTCAGGAAAGAAATCAGATTCTGAATATCTATCAGTGCAATTGGGTCTACTCCGGCGAATGGTTCATCCAGCAGAATAAAGCGCGGATTCATCGCCAACACCCGTGCAATCTCTGCACGGCGGCGTTCACCACCAGACAGCGAAAGAGCAGTATTATTACGTAAATGTTCTATGTGCAGGTCTGCCAGTAGTAATTCCAGCTGTTCTGCACGTTTTTCCGGCGGATAGCTGATTTCCAGAATTGCATTGATATTCTGTGCTACCGTCATCTTACGGAAAATCGAAGCTTCCTGCGGCAGATAACCCAGACCCAAACGGGCACGCTCGTAAATCGGCCGATGAGTTATGTCCTGACCATCCAGTGTGATGCAGCCACCATCAGCTGCAATCAGTCCCACAATCATATAGAAGCTAGTGGTTTTACCGGCACCATTTGGTCCCAGTAAGCCGATTACCTCACCACTGTTTACTTCCAAAGCAACATCGTTGACTACTTGTCGCTGTTTAAAACTTTTTTTCAGGCCGCTGACACATAGCTGGCTTTGCGGCGCAGTAGGAGTTTCATTCATGGGATTGGCTTATTTCTTTTTCTGTTGCGGTTGGATAATCACGTGTACCCGCCCTTTAGGCGCGCTTTTCACCGTATAAACCTCGGTATTGGTGTTATAAACAATCACAGCACCACGAGCCATATCTCCCCCGCGGTTTACCTGAGCGTTGCCTGTAATAGTAACAATGCCACTCTGGCTTTCGTAATGGACATTATCGCCGTGACCAAATACCATGCCATCTTTTTCCAGCTGCTGACCAAAAGTTGCCGGTTTGCCGTCTGCAATGATGGTTTGGTTGCCGGCATTATCTTTGTGGGCGGTAACACGGGCAGCATTCATATACATCGTGCCCTGACGCATCTTAACATTACCAGTGAATACCGTTGTCTGATTCTGTTTGTCCAGAGAGCCCTGATCAGCCTCAATCTGTATTGGTTGTTGCCGGTCACTGTCCAGAGCCCAGAGGGGCATGCTGCCAGTCAGCAGCATCATGGCTGCTAGAACTTTACCACTAATGTGAATGCGGATCATAAATAATAGCCCTTACACGCGCGGGAAGATTTAAAAAACCACGCTGTTTGTCATATTCAAAACCTTGTGATGTCCCACTTGACATACCATACCGGTACGCAACCGGCGCATCAGTTTTAATTACCTGAGTCTGAGTATCTACATGTAAAATACTCGTTTGCAGATGTCCTTCCGGTTCATCACCCACTTGGTGTTTGAGCCAGTTTACTTGACCAAGCAAATCTACTTTACGGCTGTCGGTGTAATATTGGCCGCTCTTGGCTTGAATCCGGTACAACTCAGTACCATTTTTGTACAGACTCATATCGGGATTATCGATATAAATCACCGTCTGCTGAGGAAACTGCCGTGCAGCAGAGGCTTGGATGGATTCACTCAGCTGGCCGTTATCATCAAATCTTTCACCGTGGATAGTATTGATAACGTATTTCGGTTCTTTCGGATTGAGCGGGATTTCCACTGTCTTAACTTCAGTAATGCGGTCAAGCCAGAAACTTACACCGCCAAGCGCCACTGCCAGTATCAGTGGAAACGCCCAGTTACCGCGGCTGCGAAGCACACTCATGCCAGATACTCCGCCATTTCCGCTGCCATAAATCCTTGTGCATCCAGCAGTAAATCACATACTTCACGTACTGCCCCAGCACCGCCGGCAGCCTCAGTGACATAGTCAGCATGCTGTAATACCAGTGTATGTGCATTTGGCACAGCCACAGCCAAACCACAGTGTTTCATCACCGGTAAATCCACTACATCATCTCCAATGTAGGCGCATTGCTGTTCTGAAAGTTGCAGTTGTTCCAGCAGTTGCTGATAACAACTGCGCTTATCAGAAATTCCTTTAAAGTAATGCTTAATACCCAGTTGCTGGACACGAATGCCCACCGAGGGGGCATCGCGTCCGGTTATAATAGCGGTCTGAATTCCGTGCCGGTGCAGCATTTTCAGCCCATGCCCGTCTAGAGTATGGAATGCTTTGATTTCTTCTCCGTTATCTCTGATAAAGATACGGCCATCAGTGAGTACACCGTCTACATCCATAATAAACAGCCTGATCTGCTTTGCAGCCTGTAATCGTGCAGTAGCCGACATCATTGCATTCATCAACATACCCTTAATATCACTCCTCAACGCGCCTAAACAATACGTGCCTGCAATAAATCATGCATATTCAGCGCGCCTACAGGGTGATTCAGTTCATCAATCACCACCAGACCATTAACTTTGTTTGTCTGCATGGTTTTTAAAGCTTCCGTCGCTAGCCGATCCGCCGTAATGGTTTTTGGTGCGTGGCCCATCACATCGGCCATCACCCAGTCTTGCAATTGCTGATTGCTTTGAAACAGACGGCGTAAATCGCCATCTGTAAACAAACCACTAAGTTGCCCGTTACCATCTACCACAATCAGCATACCCAAGCCTTTTTCGCTCATGGTTACGATTGCCTGTCGCAACAGAGTATTTTCCTGAACGAGCGGCATTTCCGAACCAGCATGCATCACGTCTGCCACTGTCAACAATAGCCGTTTACCCAGACTACCGGCCGGATGGCTCAGTGCAAAATCTTCCGGCGTAAACTGGCGCGCCCGTAGCAGAGCTACCGTCAAAGCGTCCCCTAATACCATTACCGCTGTTGTGCTAGACGTTGGAGCCAGCCCCAATGGACAAGCCTCCTGTGAGACATGAGCGCACACATGTATATCAGCAAGTCTGGCCATACTCGAATCATTTCTGCCGGTGATGCAAATGAGCTGTACATGTTTGCGTTTGATTGCCGGTATCAAAGCAAGGATTTCTTCACTTTCACCAGAGTTGGACAGTGCAATCAACACATCGCCATCTACAATCATACCCAGATCGCCATGTCCCGCCTCGGCCGGATGAACAAAATAAGCAGGCGTACCCGTAGATGCCATCGAAGCAGCAATTTTGCGCCCAATATGGCCACTTTTACCCATACCGGTGACAATCACACGGCCACGACAATCCAGAATCGTGGCCACAGCCGCAGTAAAATGCTCATCCAGACTGGCTGCAACTTCGCGTACAGCCTGTTCTTCAATAGCAAATACTTCTTTGCCCCAGTCCAAATATTTATCCTGAATGTTCATAACACCATCTGCAGCAGAAAAACGCAAACAAAGACACAACAAATTTAACCTGATTATAACCTGATAACGGTCATTTTGTTTGCATCAGAAACTTGTCAAAATAGCCAAGCCTCGTTAGAGTAAACCTCAACGTAAACGTAACTGGTTCAATCAATTGATTAACCTTAACAAAACATATCTAACAGATATTTACCACAAGGAATAAATATGGCCGTATTAGCACAAGTCAACACACTGGGACAGCAGATTTGGCTGGACAATCTTTCCAGGAGTCTGATTCAGTCGGGAGAGCTAGCACAAATGCTGGAAAGCGGTATCAGTGGCGTGACTTCCAATCCGGCCATTTTTCAGAAAGCTTTCGCGGGTGACCGCCTGTATCAGAGCGACATCGACCACCTCAAACAACAAGCGCTCACCCCAAAACAGCGCTACGAGCAGCTGGCAGTGGCGGATGTGCAGGCTACCTGTGATGTTTGCCTGCCACTGTATGAACGTAGTCATAGCAAAGCTGGATTGGTCAGTCTGGAAGTGGCGCCCGATCTGGCCGATGATGCACAGGCCACCATTACTGAAGCCGTACGCCTCTGGCAGCAGCTTGATCGCCCCAATGTCATGATAAAAGTACCTGCTACTGATAGCGGCATACAAGCCTTACCCACACTTGTGGCACAAGGTATCAATGTCAACCTGACCCTGCTTTTCTCCAAAGATCAGCTACAGAAAGCATGGCAGGCACACGCAGCAGGCCTGCGCCAGCGACTGGCACAGAATTTGCCTGTTAACCGCATTCAAGTAGTGGCCAGCTTCTTCCTATCACGCATTGATAGTGCACTGGATATCACTTTGCCAGCTTCCTTACAGGGAAAAACCGCTATTGCACTGGCTAAAACCGCTTATGCCGAATGGCAGGAATTTATTCAAAGCCGTGAATTTACCGATCTGGCGGCACAGCAGGCTGCGCCATTGCGATTGCTCTGGGCCTCTACTGGCACCAAAAATCCGGCTTATTCAGATGTCTGCTATATAGAGAACATTATCGGAGCAGATACCATCAATACAGTACCAGCCAATACCCTGAAAGCATTTATTGACCACGGCCGCGCAGCAGCTACCCTTACTCAGGAAGTACAACAGGCCAAAAGCGTACTGATTGAAATCGAACAACTAGGTATCAACCTCGAATCACTTGCCAGCAGATTGCAACAGGAAGGCTTGCAGCAATTTGTTGATGCCTTTGACGCTTTATTACAACCACTGGCTTAAGCATTGATTTGAAAACATAACAGGACAGATTTGTCATTGGCCAAACTGTATCTGTTATGTTTATTCCATCTTTAAATATAAATACATCTAAAAATTTATACTTATTTGATACAAAAGATGAAATCCTCACTCAGATTTATCTGCACAATACCATCCTATTGTTTATTAGTTGCAAATTAAAAAGCCACAACAGCATAGTAACCATTATGGCTTTGATAACATTAATCAAACAACTGAATATTATTCGACTAAGACAACATTAATGCAAACCAACTATATTACCCTCAGCATCAATATCAATCTGACGGTAAGCCGGTAAAGTACCCAGACCCGGCATCGTCATCACATTACCCGCATATACACGAATAAAACCTGCACCGGCTGATACCTGCAAGCGCGCAATATCAATATCAAAATCAATAGGCACATTTTTTAGATTTGGGTCAGCACTGATAGACAACGGCGTTTTCACCATGCACAAAGGCAAATGATCCAGTCCGAGTTGACGGATTTCCGCCATATTCTGTTGAGCCCGCTCCGACAGATTTGCTTGCCGTGCTCCATATTTCTTCGCCATAGTTTGAATTTTTTCTTCCAGCGGCATACTGTCCGCGTAGGGCAGGGTAACTGTATTATTCTGTGCGCATGCCGCCACCACGTGGCGGGCTAAAGCTTGCGTACCCGCTCCACCCTGAGTAAATGCTTCACTGATTTCACAGGCACTGGCACCTTGTTCCAGTGCATACTGGCGCACATATTCCAGCTCTTCTTCATGGTCATAAGGGAAACGATTAATTGCCACAATTACCGGCAGACCATAGCTTTTCGCATTGCGGATATGCCAGCCCAGATTGGCACTGCCTTCTGCCAAGAGCGCCACATTGCATTGGCTAACTTCATCCGGCAAAGGCTGACCCGGCTTAATATTAAAGCGCCCACTATTGGATTTCAGACTGCGTACTGTGGCTACCAGCACCACACAGGATGGGGCTACACCCGTCTGACGATATTTGATATTGAAGAATTTCTCCATACCCATATCCGAACCAAACCCTGCCTCGGTAACCACA
This sequence comes from Snodgrassella sp. B3088, assembly GCF_026535815.1. Taxonomy (NCBI): domain Bacteria; kingdom Pseudomonadati; phylum Pseudomonadota; class Betaproteobacteria; order Neisseriales; family Neisseriaceae; genus Snodgrassella; species Snodgrassella sp. B3088. Next base: position 184,375 of record NZ_JAFNPG010000004.1, on the reverse strand, counting down.
TAATCAGCTAGCTGTAAGCCCACCTTATCTGCCAGTACCGAAGAATTACCATGGGCAATATTGGCAAACGGGCCAGCATGAATCAGCACCGGTGTCTGCTCTGCCGTCTGCATCAGATTCGGATTAATAGCATCTTTCAGCAGCACCGTCATTGCACCGGCTACCTCGAGTTGCTCCGCCGTAATTGGCTTGCCTTGGGTATCATAAGCCAGAATAATGCGGCCGATACGTTGGCGCATATCCTGTAAATCTGTCGCCAGTGCCAGAATCGCCATCAGCTCCGAAGCGGCTGAAATTTCAAATCCGTCTTCGCGTTCCACCCCATTGGCGCCGCCACCTAGGCCAACCTTAATCCGCCGCAAAGCACGGTCGTTATGGTCAATCACCCGTTTCCAGACTATACGGTTTTTATCAATATTCAGCCGTGGCAGCTTAGTTTGTGCCGTAAAATCTTCACCCAGATGTTCTTCATGGTATAAACGCGCGTCCAAAGCTGCCGAAGCCAGATCATGCGCAGCGGTAATCGCGTGAATATCACCGGTTAAATGCAGATTCAGCTTTTCCATCGGCAACACCTGCGCCTTGCCACCGCCAGCCGCACCGCCTTTTACCCCAAACACTGGCCCCAGACTAGGCTGGCGGATACAGGCTATTGCTTTCTGCCCGATAAAATTGAGCCCCTGACTTAACCCAATGGTGGTTACCGTTTTACCTTCTCCCAGCGGCGTAGGCGTAATTGCCGACACCAATACCAGCTTGCCCTGTTTAGCTTGCGGCTGAATCACCCCCAAATCTACCTTGGCCACTTCACGGCCGTAAGGAATCAGGTATTGTTCGGGGATACCACAGTTGCGGGCGACTTCGGTAATCGGGAGTAGAGATGCAGTCATTCTTATATTCCTAAAAATTTGAGAACAATTTAAATTAATGCTTATTGACGTGACGATAAGCTATTTATGTAAATATATAGTAAGTATACAATTGTAAAACAGTTAATATAGGTTACATTAAAATTTAGTTATAAATTTTGCAATTTATTTTGAATAAAATCTAAAAGACGTTTGCGCGAAAAAAATATGTGGTTTAAATACCACTCTAAATTTGGTTGAATTACTGAAGTTTTATGTAAGTATTTAATTTGCAATTGTATTTTTTCATCATAATAATTTCTAATATTATAATCAGTAAATTATTATTAATATTTATGTACAAATATATAAAATATTTTAAGATTAAACAAAAGCAAATTTGTAATTTCAAAATTTACTAACTTTTTTTGTAAATTAATGATTCAAATGTAAAAAAATTAGAGTAAATTAGCATGAATGACGTTGAAAAATTTTATAAAAATCATGGGGCTGGTGCTCAAGATGCAGCCCAGAGTTATCATTCTTACTATTTTTTATTGCTTTTACTGAGAATGGAAGTTGGGGAAAAAATTGGATTCGAAGTTAAAGAAGATATACATATTCAAAAAGCAGATGGTACTACTGAATTTATTCAAATCAAACATACAATACAAAAAGCGGCACAAGGAAATTCAGTTAATCTTACTACCCTTGATAAGGACTTATGGAAAACATTATTAAATTGGTTAAATCTAATCCAATTACCAAATTTTGAAAATCTTGAAAAGTGTAAATTTATTTTGATAACAAATAAGGAAGAAAAAGAAAATAAATTTCAAGATGCCTTAAAGGCTTTTAAATCAAAAGAAGATAACGATACACAAATATTTTTAAACAAGATTAGTTCTATTTCTACAAATAACCCAGAAATAGCAAATTGTATTACGGAATTTAAAAAATTATCATCAAGCAATTTAAGACTATTTCTTAATAATTTGAATATTGAAACTGGAAATAATGATGTAATAAAAAAAATAAAAGATGAAATCTTAAAAAAATGCATGAATGATAAATATACTGAAACTATTTTTAATTCCTTTTGTTCTCAACTTCAAGAGAAAAAATATAGTCAAATTTGTTCTGAAGGAAAATATGAAATAAGTTTTAATGATTTTTTAAAAGATTTTGGTCAGTGTATGAGAATAATGTATAAAAACTGTCCATTACCTGAAAGAAGATTGGAAATGGATCTTCTAGACAATTTAGAAAGCCAGATATTTATTCAACAATTACTGGATATAGGAGATATTTATCAAGATGATTCTGACGAAATAAGAGACTTTACATTCCAAAAACTTCATACAATAAATATATTATCAGATTGGATTGAAAATAAAGAAATATACCAATTTGATTTGGATATGTTTGAAGAAAATATTATGGGTACTTGGAGAAACGTCTCTAAAGAAAAATATAGGGAAATTAAAAAAAAGATTAATGAAGGATGTTTAATAAAAGATTTAGAAGAAGATATTAAGTCTTTAGCGATTGGTATTCTTGATGAATTAAGAAAAAAACAAATGACTGTACCAGGTAATACTTTTCCTCTTAGTATTTATACAAGTAATGGTTATTTATATTTACTTTCAGATGAATTAAAAATAGGTTGGCATTATGACTGGAAAAATAGGTATAAAAATTTATGAAAAAATTATATTACATTTATAATAATGAAGCTATTGCTACCACGGTTTTAATGTCTGTTATTAACAAGTTAAAACGCATGGATATTGCTTCAGCCCCTTTAGTTTTACCATTTTTGTTAGATAATCGCATTGTTAATCATTTATTAAAAGATGAAGCTAACTATGAAAATATAGAACAATTTATCCAATCTAAACGTTTATATTTTACTTCGTTTAATAACAGATTTCTCTCATTGTTGCCTGTTACTGTTAATTCGTTAATGATTCTTCAAAAAAGTAATGTCATTAATATAACAGATTCGATAACAATCAATAAAGAATTTGAATTTAATGTTAATGAATTAGGATTAAGATTCACAAAAATTGAACATGTTATACCTAAATTTGTTGCATTGATTAAAAATTATTCCCTTTCTGATTTATATTTTATATTTAGAATACAATTATGAACTTTATACTACTCGAAATTAAACTTTGGTTTAAAAATGACACTTCAGAACCGAAAAGCTATTTTTTTGAAAAAAATAAAGTTAATGTTATAACTGGAGCTTCAAGCACAGGTAAATCAACTATCTGGCGCATTGTTGATTATTGTTTACTATCTGGTATAACACAAATTGCAGATAAAATTGCTAATGCTGTCTCATGGTTTGGTATTACTTTTATCATCAATGAGCAAGAAATTTCAATAGCTCGAGGTTCTCCTGAAAAAAGTATAGTTTCTCAAGATGTATATTTTGGGTTAGGCCCTTTGCCTGAAATGCCGTCGAGTAATCAGACTATTTCACAAGTTAAATCACGCTTGAATAAATTATTTAATTTTTCTGGTGAATTAAAACAAGCTTATAACAATTTATTATGTTATAGGCATTTTTTAATTTTCTGCTCTTTAACAGAAAAAGTCATTGCTCAACCAGATAGATATTTTGATCTACATTTTTTTAAAGATGATTTTAAAAACAGTACTACCGGTAAAATGTTAAATCAAATATTTGAATTAATCATAGGTGCTGATAACACTGAAATAAAAGCAACAAATAAAGCTGGAAAAGGAATAGCAAGAGAAATTAAGCAAATTAAAGCCGACATTCAAGAAAGGGAGAAAAAAATTATAGATTTTAAAGCTAAAGTTAAATTTTTAATAGAAGAATCAAAAAAATATAATTTTATTGATTTGTCACAATCGTTTGAAAATGAAGATGAAGCAATATTATTTATTGAGCAAGTTATTAGTACCGCCAAAAATATGGCAGAGGGTAAGTATATATTTAATGAAGAAAATGAAAAGCTTAATCAACAAAAGAATGATATTGAACTAGAAATAGCGAAGTTGAAAAGATATAAGCGTGAATATAATCGGTATCAAGAAAACTTAAAAAAATCAGCAGATAGTTTGCAGCCTATTAAGTTTTTATATGAGAATTTATCAAATCAACTAGTCCAATCTCATGAAACACAAAAATTTTTACAAACTTTACGAGATTCTTTTTACTCTATTAAAAATAATATAAATCAGCAAATTTCACCCTTAGATGTTTCTGAGGATTTAAAGAAATTTGATGAGCAATTAATCAAAATAAATAAAGAAATTACAGAAAAAAATGAATCAGCAGATAAATTTCAGTTTAATCATACTAATTATATCAATATTGGTAATATAGAAGGTAGATTAAAATCTATTTTAACAGCTGAAGAAATTAAAAAAATTGAAAGTGAATTAATTGATAGCTCAAATCGATTAAAAATATTAAATGAACAGAAAAAAACATTATCTTCACAATCTGATACTGTTCAATTTGAATGTATAAAATTGGAAAAAATAAAATCATTTAATGAAACTGCACAAAAAGTGTATGATCAGCTTAATAAAGATACTGAATACAAAGGATATTGTGTAGCTTTAAATGAAGAAAACTTGATGTTAGATATTTTTCCACCAAATATGTCAGCATTTTTGCCTATAAGCGAAATAGGAAGTCAGGCTAATTATGTGTTTTTGCATTTATGCATGTTTTTGGCATTGCATATGCATATGGCCAAAATGAATCTTCATTATGTTCCACAAATTATATTTATTGATCAACCTAGCACTCCTTTTTTACGTTATGAAAAAGATCAAAAAATGTTGAACATAATATTTAAGGTACTTAATTCTTTTATTGATATAATGGTTAATGAAAATAAAAATTCGTTTCAAATAATTTTGACTGATCATGCACTAGCAAGTGATTGGGATAAATTACCGAATTTTAAATTAATTGCTGAATTTATTGATGGAAATGCTCTTATACCAAATGAGCTCTTATAAAAATGGTTAAATCTATGCCGAAATTTGTTCTTGGAAATATCAGCAGATTAATAATACACAGTATAGGCAATAAAAGTACTGCAGACGGTGTGCGGCTGTGTGATGAGTTAAGTAATTATGAAAATGTGGAAGAAACACTTAATAAGTTAATCACTTCCAATTTTAAATTTGATGAATTGTATCAGTTTCATTTTTTTCCCGATTTGGCGCTCAATCCGGTTTATACCATTATCAAAGCCATGTTTGAGTATACTGATATTGATGATTTTATTAATCAGTCTAAAAATATGGGGCGTTATTTGTATGAAAAAAGTAACCATCCGCAAATTAAGGCCGGAGAATTGAGTGTATTTAATCTCGCTGATTGTACGGTTGATGATGAAATAGTCGATTGTATCGGTATTTTTAAATCAGAAAACAAACAGAAAATTCTGAAGGTTGAGGACAAACAGACTGGTTATGATTTGGCGGATATTGAGGGGTTAAGTATTCATAAGCTAGATAAGGGGTGTCTGATTTTTAATTTGCATAAAGAGCAGGGTTATCTGGTAGCTATTGTGGATAACACCAACCGGCGTGCGGAAGCCAAATACTGGACTGATGATTTTCTAAGTATTAGACCCATTAACAACGACTATCATCAGACAACTCATATTATGGAATCAGCTAAGCAATTTATTGCTCAAACCATAGATGCTGATGATGAGGCCAGTAAATCAGAAAAAATCGGATTGCTGAATAGGTCTGTTGATTATTTTAAAAATAATGAACAGTTCGATTTGCAGCAATTTGAGCAGGAGGTATTTGCGCAAGATGATTTGATTCAAAAATATCAGGATTTTAGTCAGAATTATGCGCAGGAAAATCAGTTGGAACCCGTCAGAAACTTTGATATTTCTCCGAAAGCTGTAAAAAAGCAGGAGAAATATTTTAAAAGTGTAGTGAAGCTGGATAAAAACTTTCATATCTATATACACGGTGGTAAGGATATGATTGAAAAAGGACGAGATGACGATGGACGTAAATTTTACAAAATTTATTATCAGGAAGAAAACTGATGCTTAAAAAAATTAGTGACGTTGCTGCTTTGCTGGGTTTCTTATAATGTTTTTAGCGGTATAGAAAACGGTAAAAGATATAATTCTACTTGCTAAGTATTTAATAAATTTATAAAATTTGAATAAATTTGGTCCCGCCGACAGGAATCGAACCTGTATCGCACGCTTAGGAGGCATGTGTTCTATCCGTTGAACTACGGCGAGACTTGTACAATGAAGGGCTATAGTCAAAAGCGGCTATAGCCCGCTATTTTATGAGATTCGGGCTAAAGATGCCAATGCTAAATCGCGCATAGCTTGCGTGGTTTCATTAGCCGGTAAATCATTTAGGCAGCTTACGGCTTTATCTATCGCTTTTTTGGCTTGCGCAGTGCAATAGGCCAGCGCATCTGAATTCAGTACATGGTCGTGAATTTTGTCGAAGTAGCTGCGGTCGGCATGTTCCAGTGCGTGGCGCACATCGGCTGCGGCAGCAGGGCTGCCTTGGTTGAGCAGGTAAATCAGGGGTAGGGTAGGTTTACCTTCGGCCAGATCATCGCCGACATTTTTGCCGATGGTGTCTACATCACCGGTGTAATCCAGTACATCATCAATAATCTGGAAGGCAGTGCCCAGATAGGTACCGTAGTTTTTTAGTGCCGATTCTTGTTTAGCGCTGGCGCCGGCCAATATGGCGCCCACTTGTGCTGCCGCCTGAAACAATTTGGCGGTTTTGTATTCAATTACTTGAATATACTGCTCTTCGGTGACGTCAATATTGCCGATATTCATCAGCTGCATCACTTCACCTTCGGCGATGATGTTGGTGGCTTCAGCCATGACTTCCAGTATACGCAGGCTACCGGAACCTACCATCAGCTGAAAGGCGCGGGTATAGAGAAAGTCGCCTACCAGTACGGCGGCGGCATTGCCAAAAAGATTGTTGGCAGTTTCACGGCCGCGGCGCAGATCGCTTTCATCTACTACATCGTCGTGCAGCAGGGTAGAAGTGTGAATAAATTCCACCATGGCAGCAAGGGAAAATAGTGGGTCTTTATCATAGCCCAGTGCCTTGCCGGACAAAATGGTGATAATCGGCCGCAAGCGTTTGCCGCCGGCGCTAATTATATACTGGCCAATTTGGGAGATAAGTACGACTTCGGATTCGACTGCACGGTTGATGACAGCGTTAACGCGGCTTAGGTCTTCAGGTAGGTGTTTTTGGAAATAGGGCAGGTTTTCGAGCATGTGTATGTGTTTCTGCAACGTATTTTGGTGGTGTGTTTTAATCGAAATGTGCTGTTTGCTACTGAGCACTATTGCTTAGTATTATACTTGAAATTAATTTTGGGGATAGAAAAGTTAGATTGGGTAAATTCTGATGATTTCTTGCTTAGGGAGAATTCGGATAAATTGGGCTGGAACTGAAGCCAGCTAATGCTGTCTAGATCAATCAGGGTATGTTTATTAATTATTTTCTGAGTAGAGTTTTCATTTATCTATCTGTTTTCCTAAGAAAGTAATAGGATTTGTGAGTTGTGATTAAAATTAATTTATTTCAACGCTGAATATTTTTTGTTGGCTTTGGTTGTGAGTGAGATTAGATAAATCAATCTTGCTATAGGACTGTATATCTTTTGTATATGTAGTTTGAACGTTTTTGTATTAGGTTTTGTTTTATGCTGGCGTGAAGGAAAGGAAGCTTTTTATTGATTTTATGTTTTTGGTATTGGTTGGCTACGTGGAATATATAAATTTTTTTAAATTACGGGCTGGCTGGTTGGATTTTTTATGGTTGTGTTAATCAGACAATTTTTTTGTTTCTTTAAATAAAAAGTTTACAACATATATTAAAAAATGTATTGTAATCAATGAGTTTATTTAAACTCTTTACTTTAGCCAAAGGAGTATCATTGTGAAAAAATCTGTGTTAACTGTTTTGGGTATTTTAAGTTTAAGTGTTGCTTCTTTTTCTTGTTATGCAGGTAATCCACCTGACAAGGGTGGTGTGCATATCAGTTTGTTTAAATCACCTTCTATCGCTAATCCGATTGTTAAATTACCGCCTTCAAAGTGGCTGCCATGTGATTTATTGAGAGTTAATTGGTGTGCTTTCAAAAATGGTCCGACAAAAGTTATCGACCCTCTGGAACCTCAGCCGCCTGTGGCCTATTAATTTTGTCGGTGGCATAAATTTTTAGAAATTGAAATCTTAAATACATCTTTCTTTTTGATTGGAAAGATGTATTTTTTGTTTCTTCTGTGCTTACAGCAGTTTTTCTGTAGGTATCGATAGGTTTAACGAGGGCCAACTGACGTTTCTTTTGACCATTTTGCTATGAAATTCTGAGCTAACATAGTTTGCTGTGCGGTGATTAATCAAGGCTTTAAGAATAAAAGAATTTAGTTTTACTCAATTGCTTATAATTCATTTTAAAAGCAATCTTTTTGCGGTTGCTTTAGGTGCTTGTTTATTCAGTTGGTGTTTATTTCTTTTAAAATTTTAGTTAATAACGGTTGCTGGTTTTTGTCACTGCTTTATGATTGGTAATACTATGTATTATGGTTTACTGAAACCTGCTGCGGTAGCCATCTTCTGCGCTTATACAACGTTGTTATTGTTTTGACAGTTAATTCCGTGGTTGTTATAATCGCCAATTCCGTTTTGTGCGGAAATTTAGTTTTTGTTTTTTAATTGAATTCCTATTGGAGTTGAGTATGTACGCGGTCGTAAAAACCGGCGGTAAACAGTATAAAGTTTCCGTTGGCGAAAAATTAAAAGTAGAACAGATACCAGCAGAACTCGACAGCCAGATCGAACTGAATGAAGTTTTGATGATTGCTGACGGTGAAGCGGTGAAGGTGGGTACGCCTTTTATTGAAGGCGCTAAAGTAACCGCTAAAGTGGTTGCACATGGCCGTCACGATAAAGTACGCATTTTCAAGATGCGTCGTCGTAAACACTATCAGAAACGTCAGGGCCACCGCCAGAATTTTACCCAGATTGAAATCGTGGCGATTGCCTAATTGAGTGAAGGAATAACAGAATGGCACACAAAAAAGCAGGCGGTAGCTCCCGCAACGGTCGTGATTCAGAAGCCAAACGCTTGGGCGTTAAAGCCTTTGGTAATGAGCTGATTCCGGCTGGTTCTATTATTGTTCGTCAGCGTGGTACTCGTTTTCACGCCGGTGAAAACGTAGGTATGGGCAAAGATCACACTCTATTCGCGAAAGTGGATGGTTATGTGGAATTTGCTGTGAAAGGCGCGTTGAACCGTAAAACCGTAAGTGTGCGTCCTTATACTGGCGCAGACGAGTAAGTTTTTACAGCTATCAAGCCCTGCCTGTCTGGCAGGGCTTTTTTGTTGGGACGCAGCAGGGGATTTACAGCTAGCGCTATTCTGCTGGAGTTTGGTTATAATCGTGTGACGACGCTAGCCCTGAGACATGTGGTTTTGGCCTGAGCATAAATATTGCAGACTGAGAACGTTATGAAGTTTATTGATGAAGCAAAAATTGAGGTAGTTGCCGGCCGTGGCGGCAATGGTGCAGCCAGCTTCCGGCGCGAAAAATTTGTGCCTAAGGGTGGACCGGATGGTGGTGATGGCGGTAAAGGCGGTAGCGTCTGGGCTGTGGCAGATGAGAATATCAATACGCTGGTTGAATATCGTTTTGTTAAACGCTATCAGGCTAAAAATGGTGAAAAAGGCCATGGTTCTGACCGTTATGGGCGTGGTGCCGATGATATTGAGCTAAAAATGCCGGTGGGAACGCTGATTCGTGATGCGGATACGGAGCAGGTGGTGGCTGATTTAACTCATCATGGCCAAAGGGTATGCCTAGCTAAAGGGGGTAAAGGTGGCTTAGGAAATATTCATTTCAAATCTTCAGTTAACCGTGCGCCAAAGCAGGCGACGCCGGGGGAAGAGGGTGAGGCACGCAGTTTGCTGCTGGAATTGAAAGTGCTGGCTGATGTGGGCTTGCTGGGTATGCCCAATGCGGGTAAATCCACTTTAATCAGTGCGGTTTCAGCAGCGCGTCCGAAGGTAGCCGATTATCCATTTACTACATTACATCCGAATCTGGGCGTGGTGCGTAGTGATGATAATCATAGTTTTGTGATGGCTGATATTCCAGGTTTGATTGAAGGTGCGGCTGAGGGGGCTGGTCTGGGCCACCGTTTTTTGAAACATCTCTCGCGTACTGGTTTGTTGCTGCACGTGGTGGATCTGGCTCCATTTGATGATGGAGTGAATCCAGCAGCCGAAGCGCTGGCGATTGTAGAAGAGCTGCGCCGTTTTGATGAAGCATTGCATGATAAGCCGCGCTGGCTGGTGTTGAATAAAATCGATATGCTGGCTGAAGATGAACGGTCAGCACGGGTGGCGCAATTTCTTGCTGATATTGGCTGGGATTATCCGCAGCCGGATGATGAGTATGAATTTGACCTGTCTGTGCCGCGGGTATTTGAAATCAGTGCTTTGGCACATCAGGGCACTCAGGAGTTAGTGCAGACTATTCAGCGGTATCTGGATACGCGGCATAAATTACAAGCAGAGTTACAGGATTCAGATGAGGCTGTAACTGAGATTATGCCATCTAATAATTTAATCCAGCCGGAATGACTTCGCCATAATTGCAAAAAGCCACCTGTTGCAGGTGGCTTTTTTATGGAATTTGTTTTGTATGAAGAAAATGTATGTTTATCTTGTCTGCTTTTTAGCAGTACGGCGGCCTAGCAAGCGGTATGCAAATTGAAGAATTAAAACGCTGATAAGAGCCATTACGGCTGCCATGGATATCTGTTCTATATTGTAGCTGATGGATTTGATGGGTGTAACGGTATGTGCTGTTGCTTGATAGATTGCAATGGTCATGCTGCGGTTGGTACGCAGGCTAGTGCGTATCTGCTGATGTTGGGCTGATTGCTCGATGATTGTGTATTTGAAGGTATCGTTGTCATTTTTCTGTTTGCTGCCTTCTGTGTTTTTGGCCAAAAAAGATGTGCCGGCCAATGGGTGCTGCTGAATATAGGAATAGGGTAAGGCTAGAAATGAACCATCTGGATTAAATGCAGCAATGGTTAAATCAGAATGCCACGGTTTGTGGTTGCTGGCAGTGCGGCTATCTATTGTGGCTAGGATAAAGATATACAGAATACAGAAACCACAGAATAATATTAATTTAAGTATGCGCTGTTTCAACTGGCGCGGACGTTTCTGGGTTGTGGAAGAATGGGTTGCGGAATGAGGCTGGTTATTCATGATGTGCTGTATTACTGTGGTTTATCTGGAGCTGGCCGTAAGCTTGACTGTGATCTGAGTGGTGATTTTACCTAATTTCTGACTGTGCTGAAGCTGAATTTTATTTGTGGTTTGGTGAAACCTATAGTCTGGAGCGGACAGTATTGATTGTAGGTTTTTGTGTTTTTTATGCTCGAATTGAGTTTATTTTTTTATGGTACGGTACTTTTTGGGGTAATGGTAGCTTGCTGCTTTTGTAATTATGAGTATAAAGGGTATTTGAGTTTTAACATGAAAATTATTATCATTAATTTTGGATAATTTTTTTTAGGGCAATATATGAGTGAACAATACGATGTAGCTGAACTTCAGGCAGCAGTCACGCGGCTACAGCAACTGGATTCTCTGGTACTGGCTACGGTAGGGCAGGATGGTGAACCGCATGCAAGTTATGCACCTTTTGCCGAGCATGATGGCTATCTGTATGTTCTGTTGTCCGGTCTGGCTTTGCATACACAGAATTTGCAACAGCAACAGCAGGCAAATGTTCTGCTAATAGAAGATGAAGCTTCTGCGCGCAATATTTTTGCACGTGCACGTATGAATTATGCTGCCGCTGTGACGACTGTTGAAAAAGATACTACTGAGGGTATTGCCGCTTTGGAGGCAATGAAGACCAAGCTGGGCAATACTGTTGATGTGCTTAGTGGGCTGCCAGATTTTATGCTGTTCCGGTTGCGGCTGGAAAAGGCACGGCTGGTAACTGGTTTTGGACGTGCTTTTGTGTTTACGCCAGGTGATGTGGCTGGTGCCGTGCAGTTAACGGAAAAGAATGCGAAAACAGTGTGATACTTTTGTACGTGGCTATTGGCCGGTAAAGAAAGATAAAATCCCGTACAATAGCTGTTTTCTGCGGATATACCGGAGCTGCGTGCATGTGGTGTTGGCCTAAACGAATATGGGTAATTATTCATACGGTATACGTATTTGGTTTGCTGGATTTGGTGCAGCCACATATTCGACCGTTATGGTTGCAAAAACTGGCACGCTGGTTTCCGCGCGGACGCCAGTACCGGCAAGAGTTGCCTGCGGTAAGATTGCGTTTGGCGCTGGAGAGTCTGGGGCCAATATTTGTAAAGTTTGGGCAGGTTTTATCAACTCGTCCGGATTTGCTACCTGCTGATTACGCGCGTGAGCTGTCATTATTGCAGGATCGAGTGCCGCCTTTTGACAGTGATGTGGCCATTAAAGTGATTGAAGCAGAACTGGGTAAGCCACTGGATGCAATTTATGCCCGCTTCAATCCGCAGCCAGTTGCCAGTGCTTCTATTGCGCAGGTGCATGAGGCTAATTTGTTTGCTGCTGATGGCGGGGTAGGCCAGAAAGTGGCAGTTAAAGTATTACGTCCGAACATAGCGCCAGTAATTGATCAGGATTTAGCCCTAATGGCAGTGGGCGCACGCTGGGTAGAGTGGTTGTTTGCTGATGGCAAGCGATTGAAACCTCGGGAGGTGGTGGCAGAATTTCAAAATTATCTGCATGATGAGTTGGATCTGATGCGCGAGGCTGCTAATGCCAGTCTGCTCGGGCGCCAGTTTACTGACAGTTCGATGCTGATTATCCCTGCAGTTTATTATGATTATTGTGCCCGCCGTGTCCTAACTATTGAGTGGATGGATGGTATTCCGGTAGCGTGTTTAGACAGGTTGCGTGAAAAAAATATTGATTTACATCAGCTTGCCCGTTATGGTGTGGAAATTTTCTTTACTCAAGTTTTTGATAACGGCTTTTTTCATGCAGATATGCATCCGGGTAATATTATGGTGGCGGATGATGGTCGTTACATCGCTTTGGACTTTGGTATTGTCGGTACGCTGACTGATTACGATAAACGCTATCTGGCGATTAATTTTCTTGCTTTTTTTAATCGGGATTATCATCGTGTGGCAACAGCGCATGTGGAATCCGGTTGGGTACCGCCTGACACCAGAGTGGAAGAGCTGGAAGCAGCGGTACGTGCGGTATGTGAACCGATTTTTAATAAGCCGCTGGCTGAGATTTCTTTTGGGATGGTGCTGATGCGCCTATTTGAGACCAGCCGCCGCTTTAATGTGGAGATTCAGCCGCAACTGGTGTTACTACAAAAGACTTTACTGAATATTGAGGGCTTGGGACGGCAGCTTGATCCAGAGTTAGATTTATGGGCAACTGCTAAACCTTTTCTGACACGTTGGATGCATAATCAGATTGGTATAAAGGCTTTGTGGAAAACGCTGCGACAGGAAGCCCCGGATTGGGCACAGATGCTGCCGGCGCTACCGCGCAAGCTGAATGCGTTGGTGGATGAAAAGCGCCAGTTGGAATGGCGTGATGCTTATGTTCATCTGCTGCGCACGCAGCGGCAGCAGAACTTCTGGCTTGCAGTGATTGCGTTGGTTCTGCTGGCTGTGTTTGTGTTTAAGTGATTTGTGTGCGCCTCAATTAATTGTTGGTGCAGTTTTTATATTGTTGAGATTGTGAAATCTGCTTATAGTTATAGGACTTGATGGTGTGGATTTCAGCAAAGTATTCTGTTTGTTTTTCGCTGCGACCTGTCCGCAGTAGATTATCTGTAAAGGAGTAGCCTTGTGTCGCGTATGTATCCTTATCCTTTGATTGCAAAGGAAGGCTGGCCGTTTATTATCGGCAGTCTCGTGCTGAGCATATTAACAGTTGTCTGGTGCGGCTGGTGGTCGCTGCCATTATGGGTAATCACAGTATTTGTGGTGCAGTTTTTTCGAGATCCGGCACGTGATATTCCTGCAGATCCTGAAGATGTGCTGAGTCCGGCGGATGGACGTATTGTTGTGGTAGAAAAAACCTCTGATCCGTATCGAGAAGTGAATGCGCTGAAAATCAGTGTGTTTATGAATGTATTTAATGTCCACTCCAATCGCAGTCCGATTGATGGCAAGGTAGAACGGGTTGATTATTTCAAAGGTAGTTTTCTGAATGCGGCAGTGGATAAAGCCAGTGTGCAGAATGAGCGTAATGCGGTACTGGCGGTCACAAAGACAGGCCGGCCGGTAACTTTTGTGCAGGTGGCTGGGCTGGTAGCACGGCGTATTCTGTGTTATGTGCATGCCCATGATTTATTGCACCGTGGCGACCGTTATGGTTTTATCCGCTTTGGTTCGCGTGTGGATGTGTATCTGCCCGAAGATGCTACACCGCTGGTGGCCATCGGGGATAAGGTTCGTGCCAGCAGTACAGTATTGGCTAAGTTGCCGTTAGCGGCACCTGAGGAAGGTTCGGATGTAGCAGAAAGACAGGGTGCTGAACAAAATACGGGAGAGCAGGCTGATATGGTGAAAGATGCGACCACTAAGGCTGCTGCGGCAGCACAGCATGTTTTGTCTCAGGAATGATGTTATTAATGGTTAGACAGGCTGTCTGTTCTTTACGGGTTCAGGCAGCCTGTTGTTGTACAAACGCTAGTCTATGAAAGAATTATCTAAAGCCAGTTTATCTGCTCGACTAGAACCTGAACGAGTGCTGCTGGTGGGTATGTTGCTGGACAAAGATTTTCCGGTTACGGCTGAGCGCCGAACCAGTCTCTTTGAAGCAGCGCTAGATGAGGCGCAGGAGTTGGTACGAGCTACCGGAGCAGAACTGGTGGCTGTGGTGCCATGCAGACGTCAGCATGCAAATGCTGCATTGTTTGTAGGTAAAGGCAAGGCAGAAGAACTGGCTCAGCAGGTAGTTGAGACGGAAGCTAATCTGGTTGTCTTTAATCATGCTCTGACACCGACACAGGAGCGTAATCTGGAAAGATTGCTGCAATGTCGGGTGTTAGATCGCGTTGGTTTGATTCTGGCTATTTTTGCTCGACGGGCACAAAGTCAAGAAGGGCGCCTGCAGGTTGAGCTGGCGCAGCTGGTGCATTTATCCAGCAGGCTGGTACGTGGTTACGGACATTTGCAGAGTCAGCGTGGTGGTATAGGACTGCGCGGGCCGGGGGAAACTCGTCTGGAAACAGACCGACGCCTGATTAGGCAGAAAATCACGCGCTTGCGCCATGAGTTGCAGCGAGTTCGACAGCAGCGGGCTACGCAACGTAAAAGTCGGAATCAAGGAAAATTACCGCTTTTTGCGTTGGTCGGTTATACAAATGTGGGCAAGTCCAGCTTATTTAACCGTCTAACTAAAGCGCAAGTGGTGGCAGAGGATCAGTTGTTTGCGACGCTGGATAATACGGTGCGTCGCTTGTATCTGAATGAGCAGATCAGTGTGCTTTTATCGGATACTGTTGGTTTTGTTCGCGATTTGCCACATGGTCTGGTGGCTGCATTTGCGGCAACGCTTGAAGAAACAGCTCTGGCTGATGTGCTGCTGCATGTGGTGGATGTAACGCATCCTGAGTTCGAACGCCAAATCGACGATGTAAATACTGTATTGACGGAAATTGATGCAGCAAACATACCACAATTGATTATTTATAATAAAATTGACAGACTGGCTGCAGAACAGCGGCCGAAGGGAATAGTACGCGACATTCGCGGGCGCCCTCAGGCTGTATATATTTCGGTACAGGATGGTAGCGGATTAGTTGATTTGCGTATGGCTATGATAGAACTGGCTAGTCTGAAGCATACACCACATCATGAACAGGACGGGTTAATGAAGCCTGTCGAGGATATAACTAAATATGACACAACAAGCTGATGTAATGAAATCTAACCGTCCAAATCGGCCGTACCGACGCCGCCTGCGTGATAATAGCATTTATCTATTGCCCAATGCGTTTACTTTAGCCGCACTGTTTGCCGCTTTTTACGCGATTACTCAGTCTATGCATGGGCATTATGAAATTGCAGCGATTGCTGTTTTTATTTCCATGCTGCTGGACGGTATGGATGGACGGGTAGCGCGTCTCACCAATAGCCAGAGTGCATTTGGCGAACAACTAGACAGTCTGGCCGATATGGTGAGTTTTGGTGTGGCTCCAGCACTTATTGCTTATAAATGGCAATTATTCCATTTTGGTAAAATTGGCTATTCGGTAGCATTTATCTATTGTGCCTGCGCTGCTTTGCGTTTGGCTTTATTTAATACATTGATAGGTAAAGTGAGCAAGAAGTGGTTTATCGGAATCCCTAGTCCGACGGCTGCTGCACTAGTAATTGGCCTGATTTGGGTAAGTCATACTTTTCAAGGACTGCCTCATTTGGACTGGTTATGTCTGATTATTACTTTGTTTGGCGGTTTATCCATGGTGGCGCAGATTCCTTTTTGGTCGTTTAAAGAAATTAATGCCTATCGTAAGGTACCCTTTTTTGTAATGATTTTGGCGGTGATTGCATTGCTGGTAGTGACGTGGGAACCATCAGTAGTGCTGTTTGCCTTTTTCTTGCTTTATAGTTTGTCTGGTTATGTGATGTTTATCTGGCGCTTACTGACGAAACGCAAGATTCAGCCTGAATCGTGATAAAAAATAATTTACTAAGGGAACAACAATAAGCTTGGTGTATTCGAAATAAAGGAGGATAGCTATGGCTGTTAATCTGGCCGTGCCAAATGATAGGCAGGTTCTAGCCATTGATGGTGTACAGGTCTTTGTGGGACAAGCGGGTGTTAAAAAGCCCGATCATGATGATTTAACCCTGATAGTACTGAATGGCGTCAACAGCATCGGCGCTGTTTTCACTCAAAACCGTTTCTGTGCTGCACCGGTACAAATTGCTAAGCAGCATCTGGCTACGGATACAGGTGTGCGTGCGCTGGTGATTAATACGGGTAATGCCAATGCAGGCACTGGCCGGCAGGGTTTGGCCGATGCTGAATTTATCTGTGAAAAAGTGGCTCAACAAATTGGCTGTGCAGCAGCACAAGTGCTGCCGTTTTCAACTGGCGTGATTCTAGAACCATTACCGGTAGACAGGATCGTGGCGGCACTACCTAAAGTGAAAGTTGTACACTGGCCGCAGGCAGCAGCGGCGATTATGACCACCGATACCGTTCCCAAAATGGCCAGCCGTACAGTCTCTATAGATGGACATAAAGTACATTTCACCGGCATTGCCAAAGGTTCGGGCATGATTCATCCGAACATGGCTACAATGCTGGGATTTGTGTTTACCGATGCTGATATCGCTCAGCCATTGTTGCAGCAGATGGTGGCTGAAGTAGCAAATACTTCTTTTAATGCCATAACGGTAGATGGAGATACTTCTACCAATGATAGTTTTGTGGTGGTAGCTACCGGAAAAACTGAACTTGGCCGGATCGACTCTGAAGCCAGCAAGGATTATGCTGCAATTAAAACGGTACTGGCTGATGTAGCACTGGAGCTGGCGCAGGCTATCGTACGTGATGGTGAGGGTGCATCCAAATTTATTACTATTGATGTGCGTCATGCGTTAACGGAGGATGAAGCCCGTCAGGTGGGTTATGCAGTAGCCCGTTCACCGCTGGTAAAAACAGCCTTTTACGCCAGTGATCCTAATCTTGGTCGTATCTTGTGTGCCATTGGTTATGCCGGTATTACTGATCTTGATGTTAGCGCTATTAAAGTGTATTTAGGTGATGTATTGGTAGCCGAAAAAGGTGGGCGCGCCTCAAGCTACACTGAAGAAGCCGGACAACAAGTTATGGCACAGGACGAAATAACGGTAACAATTGATTTGGCTCGTGGTGAAGCTCAAGCTAAGATTTATACTTGTGATTTATCTAAAGAGTATGTGGCCATTAATGCGGATTACCGCAGTTAAATATAATGTATGTAATATTCTAGCCATCAAGCCGATATAACATCAGCTTGATGGCTGTTTATTTATTTTTGTACGGCAGTAATTTTGATTTCTACTTTCCATTGCGTATTGGCCAGTGCGGCCTGCACACAGGCTCGTGCCGGTGTGTGGCCAGGGACCACCCATTTATCCCATGCTTGATTCATACCTGCATAATCCTGTAAATCATTCAAGTAGATCACGGCTTCACATATATGTTGTTTGTCGCTGCCACAGGCGGCAAGGATACTGTCAATCTGTGCCAGTACGTTGGCAGTCTGGGCGGTGATATCTGCTTCTTCATTCGTGGGTACTTGTCCGGCCAGAAATATCAGACCATTGGCAATGGTAGCTTCAGCAAGGCGGTCACCGCTCTGGTAAAATTTGATACTCATATACAGGTTCCTGATGAAGGTAAATAAATGATGTTAGCACAGTTATTTTGGTCTGAAAGGATGCGGTGTACGGATGAGTAAAAGTAAATTTCCAGTCACGCCTGCAATTCGTTTTCTGCGCGACCATCAGATACCATATGAACCAATGGAGTATGCTTACGTTGAGCATGGAGGGACAGCACAATCTGCTTTGGCGCTTAATGTGGACGAGCATGCAGTAATTAAAACCATTGTTCTGCAAAATGAGCAGAAACAGGGACTGATTGTACTGATGCATGGTGACCGGCATATTTCTACACGTCAGCTGGCACGAGAGCTCAGCATGAAACATATCGAACCGGCCAGTCCCCAGCAGGCCAGTAAATGGACTGGATATCTGGTAGGTGGTACCAGTCCGTTTGGTAATAAGGCGGGTTTACCGATATATGTTGAAGAGAGTATCTATGCTTTGCCACTGATTTATATAAATGGCGGCAAACGCGGATTTCTTGTAAAAATACAGCCACAGTATTTGGCTTGTCTGCAACCACAATCGGTGCACGTGGCTACAGAAACAGAATAAATATTAATTAGTATACGGGCCAAACCGAATAATGGTCTGGCCTGTGCGTTCTACTACAAGTGAACATTTATTTCAGTTGTCCACGCTGATAAGAATCATTAAAAGGCTTGAAGTTGTGGTCGTGAAGTTTCTGAGCAGCATCAGCCAACCAGTTTGTATTGCGGAGCAATACCCTTCCCTCCATAATCAGGTCGGCCTGTTTGGTTTGCAATATATATTCTGCTAAATCCGGACTATCCAGTAAGCCCACTGTTGCCACTGGGATTCCAACTACTTGCTTCATAGCGGTAGCAAACGGTGTTTGATAGCCGCCGTGTAAAGGTAAATCAGGAGCGTAATCCATTACACCACCGGTAGATACATCAATTACATCTATGCCGTCACGTTCTAACCACTGGCCTATTTGCTGCCAGTCGGCAATTGTGTTTTGCTGACCACTTTGGTCGTAGTCTGATAAAGACAGACGTACCCATAGTGAACCAGAAAAATGCGCACGGATATCGGTAACAATTTCATGCAATAAACGATATCGATTGGCTAAAGAACCACCATAGTCATCGCTTCGATGATTACTCAATGGCGATAGAAATTCACTGATTAGATAGCCATGTGCGGCATGGATTTCAATCACATCTACGCCGGCTTGCAGTGCTCGCCGAGCTGATGCAATAAAGTCAGTACGGATTTGTTTGATTTCGTCCTGAGTAATTGCCTTTGGAATTTTGGAGCTAGAATTAAAGGCAATGGGACTGGGTGCAAGTGGCTGGAGTGCATCTTCGGCTTTGCGTCCGGCATGAGCCAGCTGTACACCAACTTTACTGCCCAGATAATGTAACGAATCCACCAAATGAGTGAATTTTTCAGTCTGCTTATCATCCCACAAACCTAAATCATGTTTGGTGATACGTCCTTCAGGCTGTACTGCAGTGGCTTCAATCATAATCAGGCCTACATTAGCAATGGCTCGTGCTCCATAATGAGCAAAATGAAACGGCGTGACAATGCCATCTTCTTTTTTAACTTCATACATGCACATTGGTGCCATAACAACGCGGTTTTTCAGCGACAATTGGCCAATGGTAATAGGGGATAACAAGATTGACATTATGTTTTCCTTTTTTAAGTTCTTACATGAGCGTGATTTTCTGGAACTGTTTGTCTGTAGCCATATTTAGATAGGGTTAAAATCCAGTTTATAAATGGTTATAAAAATCACAGCTTATTAATTGATGTATCTGTTTTATCAGAGTTATGATTTAAGTAATTGATATAATTTAATAAAAAATTTTCCTAATACAGTATTTTTCCAATTCGTGCTTGCTAAGAATGCTTAAATTATTTATTGCTATAATTTATGGCACAAATCGCCATATCTAAAACCGAGCCAGTCAACATCAATATTTTTTCCAAAAGCAATCACTTTAAATAATTCGCCCATTTCCTGTGTATCAAGAAGGGTATGACAGGCCGCTGCTGCCTTTATATACGCTGTTTCATCCGGCAGGCCTGTTTGTGCTAAAAGTTCGGTAATACCTAGATTCAGCAGAAAAGTTGCCTGAGTGGTATAGCCAATTAAATCGAGCTTATTTTCTACCCCAGCATCGGCTATGTGGGTGAAATTAACATGCGCGGTTAGATCAGTTAGGCCGGGATAATAAAAAGGATCATGGATGGTGTGATGGCGATAATGGCCGATTAAAGTGCCTTGCCGTCGCTGCGGATGGTAATACTGCGCCGCATCGAAACCATAATCTATCCAAATCATGGCGCCACGGTGCAGTTTCTGCGCCAGAGTGATCACAAAAGCATGTTGTTGCGGATGCAGTTCAGACTGATACATTTCGCTAGTGACAGGAAAAGTTTCCATTACCTGTTGCTTTATCTGCTGATTTTTGACGGGCTGAAGAGACCAGCACAAACGGTTATCCTGCCAGCTCACGCCCATTTCTTCTATTTGATTTCCCACACGCTGATATATCGGTACCGGCATGGCATCTAATACCTCATTGCCGAGCAAAATGCCATCAAACTGTGCCGGTAAACAGCTTAAATGAACAACTTTATCGGCCAAATCAGGGATATGGGTCCGAATATATGTGCGCTGACGCTCGGCCAGCTCGGCGGATAGTTCAATGATGTAGTAATGCTTAAGTTGTCCACTATCTAATGCAGTCAGTACAGAAGTAGCTAGATGGCCAGTACCAGCTCCAAATTCGTAAATATTGCCAGCCGTTTGTGGCAATAGTGCATTTAATTGCTGTGCTAGTGTATGACCAAAAAGCGGAGTCAGTATGGGAGCAGTAATAAAATCGCCATCTTGTCCAAATTTCTGTGCACCGCCGGTGTAATAACCATAAGCCGGTGTGTACAGTGCCATCTGCATGTAATCAGCAAAAGACAGCCAACCACCCTGCTGGTTTATTTTCTGCTGAATTAGAGAAGTAAGTGTTGCAGAGCTAGCTGCAGCAACTTTATCCGGGATAGGTAAATTATCCATAGGTTATATGGTGAATATGTAAACATAAGAGCATTATAAACGCTCCCTTCAGCCTGTGCTGTCTTGCATCAATATGCTTAAACGGCACAATGGTTAGGGTTTAGAAGAATAGTTAATTAATGTATTGAATTAGATGATTTTTTCAATAAATAGTGGTTTTTCTGAGTGGCTAAAATTTGACTTGATTGCATTGACCCTGCAAGCAAAATTGACTTATAGTGTGAATAAGTGTGTAAAGGTGTGGCAAAGTGGGGGATAATCCCGAATCACTCAACTGGAGCTAATAATGTTTGGCGGCGCGTATGAATTAAGTATAGACAGCAAAGGGCGACTGGCAATACCAGCTAAGTTTCGCGACTTGCTGGCGCGTCATTTCACTCCAGTACTGGTGGCTACGCTTGAAAAGCGCACACATTTATTACTTTATCCTGAATCATCATGGCGAAGTGTAGAGGCGCAGCTTTTGCAGCTACCGGTGGCGGGTAACAGGGTATTGCAGGCTTATCAGAATTTGCTCTTGCATAATGCAGACACTATGGAACTGGATAGTGCAGGCAGAGTTTTGTTGCCGGCGCATCTGCGTCGGTTGGTGAATTTTGAGCGTGAAGTATATGTTGTAGGTCGTGCTAATCGCATCGAAGTATGGGGTAGGGCACTGTGGGAAGAACAAAATAATGCCGCATTGGATATGGATGAAGACATGCTGGCAGCAGAGCTGGGCAAGACCCAGCTGCAATTATGAATAAATCAATGAGTAATGGCGGCCACATAACAGTGCTGCTGAATGAAGCAGTTGCTGCTTTACATGTGAAACCTAACGGTGTCTATGTTGACGGAACTTTTGGCCGTGGCGGCCATTCGCGCCAGATACTGTCGCAGCTGGGAAATAATGGCAGGCTGGTGGTGTTTGACAAGGATCCACAGGCAATAGCTGTGGCGAGGCAGCTGGCACAGCAGGATAATCGGGTACAGGTAGTACATGAAGGCTTTTCAGCGTTAAACAGCTCACTGAAGCAGTTGGGTATCGACAAGATTAACGGAGCGCTGTTTGATTTGGGGATTTCATCCCCGCAAATTGATGAAGCAGAGAGAGGCTTTAGTTTTCGCTTCGATGCACCGTTGGATATGCGCATGGATACCACACGCGGGCAATCGGCTGCAGAATGGCTGGAGGTGGCTGAGGAGCAGGCGATACACGAGGTAATTAAAAATTATGGTGAAGAACGGTTTAGTCGCCAGATTGCACGGGCAATTGTGGCACAGAGAGAAGAGAAGCCAATTACCACAACCGGCCAGCTGGCGCGTCTCGTCGCACAAGTCGTCCGTACTCGTGAGCGCGCACAGGATCCGGCCACACGTACCTTCCAGGCCATTCGCATCTTTATTAACCGTGAACTGGAAGAAATAAGCGGGGTGCTGCCACAGGCAATGGAACGCCTGAATACTGGTGGCCGGCTGGCAGTGATTTCATTCCATTCACTTGAAGATAGAATTGTAAAACATTTTATGCAACAAAATAGTCGGCCAGCGCCTCTGCCACGCTGGGCTGTGCTTAAGGAAGCGGAGCGTGAACAGCCTCCGCTACGTCTGATTGGTAAAGCGCAGAAGCCTGCTGCTGCTGAAATTGCAGCTAATCCACGCGCCCGTTCGGCAGTATTGCGTGTAGCAGAACGTAGTTGATGGAAAAGATTTATGGTTGATTGGCTATGAATAAAATCAACATTATTTTGCTGGTATTAGTACTGGCTTCAGCTTTTGCTGTTGTAACAGTACAAGATCGTTCGCGCCAGTTTTTTATAGCGTTGGATAAGGCTCAAAAAGGGGAGAGTCTTTTAAATGAAGATTTCAGCCGGCTGAAATTGGCACAGGCGCGGCTATCCAATCATCAGCTGATTCAGGACGCTTCAGCACGCCAGAATCTGCATTCACCATCATTGGCCGAGACACGGATGCTGGCTGCTCCGCGGCCTGTTAAATGATGAAATAAAAGGTCACAGATTAATGGAAACGCTGCTAACTGGCAGCACTATCCAGCAGTGGAACAAACTACTATGTTAATTAAAAACGATTATAAGCCACGCATGCTTACCCGCGAAGTGCAGCAGGTAAAACCTGTGACCACGAACGGAAGAATAGTATTGGTGCTGGGTGCTCTGGCTGTGGCCTTCGCCATGCTGATCGGACGCGGTGTGTATTTACAGACTGAAAAACACGAATTTTTAAAAGAACAAGGCGACCAGAGATTTGTGCGTACTCTGCCATTGGTGGCCACACGCGGCACAATTACTGACCGTAATGGCGCAGCACTGGCTATCAGTGCGCCGGCTGATTCTTTGTATGCAGTGCCTTCAGCCATGGAGCAGATGCCGACCGATGCGCAACTACAGCAATTGTCAGCTTTGATAGATGTGCCATTGGCAACGATCAAAAGCCGTCTCAGCCGTAATAAAGACTTTATCTATCTGAAACGTCAGCTGCCACCAGAAGTTGCCGAAAAAGTTGCTGCGCTTAATATAAAAGGCCTGGCATTTCAACATGAAAGTAAGCGTCATTATCCTATGGGGCCGATTTTTTCCCATATTATTGGTTTCACTAATATTGACGGCAAAGGACAGGAAGGCTTGGAGCTGTCCCGCGAAAGTGTTCTGCACGGTGTAGACGGTGCTAAAGTGGTATTACGCGATAACAAAGGCAACATAGTTGACAGTCTGGATTCACCACGTAACCAGCCGCCCAGAAATGGTACCAATATGGTACTGTCCGTTGATCAGCGTATTCAGTCTATTGCTTATGAGTCTTTAAATAAAGCAATGCAATTCCATCAAGCTTCAGCAGGTTCGGTAGTGGTACTGGATGGTAAAACAGGGGAAATTCTTGCACTGGTAAATTCACCGGGATATGACCCTAATAATCCTGGAGCCACAGAGAGTGATGCCCGCCGTAACCGTGCGGTAACCGATATGATTGAGCCGGGTAGTGCGATGAAACCGTTTACCATTGCTAAAGGGCTGGATAGCGGTAAAATCAGACCTAGCAGCGGTTTCAATACTCTACCGTATAAAATTGGTCCGGCCACAGTGCGGGATACACATAATTACCCTTACCTAGATGTCCGCGGCATTATTCAGAAGTCGTCTAATGTAGGTACAAGTAAAATTTCTGCTATGTTTACGCCGGAAGAAATGTACAACATGTATACTTCTATCGGTTTTGGCCATCGCATGCATTCTGGTTTTCCCGGTGAAACACCAGGGGTCGTGCGCGACTGGCATAGCTGGCGCCCTATTGAGCAGGCAACCATGTCTTTTGGATACGGCATTCAGATGAGTTTGCTCCAGTTGGCACGTGCATACACCATATTTACTAATGATGGTGTACTATTGCCGGTAAGTTTTCTGAAACTGGACAAAGCACCGCAGGGTGAGCGCATCATCCAGCCGAAAACGGCGCAGGAAGTACGGCATATGATGATTGCCGTTACCCAACCAGGTGGTACCGGCCTGCAAGGTGCGATTGATGGCTATGATGTTGCAGCTAAAACTGGTACTGCACGTATGCTTGTTGATGGTCATTACTCAGATTCCAAGCACATGGCTACATTCATTGGTTTTGCACCGGCAGACAATCCGCGAGTAATTGTAGCAGTGAATATCCAGAATCCTACTGCCAATGGCTATTATGGTGGTCCGGTTTCCGGTCCGGTATTCCATGATGTGATGGTCGGCACATTGAATGTGCTTGGTGTTTCACCTACAAGACCAGTTAAGACAAGTGTGCATACTGAAAAACATTAATCTTCAGACAATCTGTGTCATCACAGATTGTCTTCTGTTTATAACTGATAAAAATATTTGAAACGGCAGTATTATGTTTTCCCTGAAAAAGCCTTTGCCTGAGTATCATTTAGCGGCTGAAACACACGCTATAGTTGCAGGTAGAAACTTGCGTGCGGACAGTCGACAGGTTCAGCCAGGCGATGTGTTTGTGGCCTGTCAGGGAGAGTATTCCGATGGTCGCGATTTTATTCAGTCTGCTATCGATAATGGGGCAGAATTTGTTTTCTGGGACGATGATGGCCATTTTCAGTGGCAGGAAAGCTGGAAAGTAAAAAATGAGCCGGTAGCAAATTTACACCAGCGTGCCGGTCTGGTAGCAGCTGCCTGCTATGATAATCCGGGCAGCAAACTAACTATCTGGGGGGTGACCGGTACCAATGGTAAAACCTCGGTATCACAATGGCTGGCGCAGGCATCAGATATTCTGGGTAAGAAATGTGCCATTATGGGTACGGTAGGCAATGGGTATTGGCAGCAGCTACATGATACTGTCAATACCACCATGGACGCGGTAACCAATCAGACTTGGTTACGCCGCTTTGTTCAAGAAAATGCCGCTGCAGTGGCCATGGAAGTATCCAGTCATGGCTTGGATCAAGATCGTGTAGTGGGTGTGCCTTTTACCAGCGCAGTCTTTACTAATCTAACCCGTGATCATCTTGATTATCATCATAGCATGCAGAATTACGGTGCTTGTAAAACTTCACTTTTCTACTGGCAGGGTCTAAAACACGCCATTATTAATATTGATGATGAATTCGGCTTTCAGTTATGGCAGCAACTGCATCGTGATTGTTCGCAGCTAACTGTACTGTCTTATGGTTTTCATGCACAAGCTGATATTCACATCTCTCACTTTCAGGCCTCAGCTAATGGTATGCAAGTACAATTATGCACCCCATGGGGAGAAGGTATTGTGCATACCCATTTACTCGGGCGTTTCAATGCACAGAATCTGGCAGCATGTGTCGGAGTATTGTGTGCCAACGGTTTTACTTTTGCAGATGTACTGGCGGTCTGGCCGCATATTCGGCCAGCTACCGGACGCATGGATTGCTTGATGGGCGATAAACAGCCATTAGTAGTGGTGGATTATGCACATACGCCAGATGCGTTGGAAAAGGCGTTGGCTACCTTACAAGAAATTAAACCGGCAGGTTCACATTTATGGTGTGTATTCGGCTGTGGCGGCGACCGTGACGCAGGTAAAAGACCACTAATGGGCGCGGCTGCAGCAGCAGGAGCAGATTATGTGGTGGTAACCAGTGATAATCCGCGTACTGAGAATCCAGAGGCGATTATCAATGATATTTTACCGGCAGTGGCTGAACCGGCTTTGGTGGAAATCGACCGCTGCAAGGCAATTGATTATGCAGTAAAGCATGCTGCCATAGGCGATATTGTACTGATTGCTGGTAAGGGGCATGAAACCTATCAGGATATCGGTGGCCACAAGCATCATTTTTCTGATTTTGAAGTAGCGCAGGCAGCCTTACAGCAACGTGGCTGCTGAAATGCATATATAGAAATAACATGTCGAATTTAGATCTAAATTTTATTTATCAGACTTTTGGACAGGTATTACCAAGCCATAACCAGCCGGTAAATAGGGTGATTATCGATAGCCGCCTGATTCAGCAGGGTGATGTGTTTGTGGCCATTCAGGGAGAACATTTTGATGGCCATGATTTTATTGATGAAGTGCTGGCAAAAGGAGCAGCGTTGTGCATTGTCAGCTGCTCTGACTGGAAGACTAATGCACGTTGTTTAGTGGTTGCCGATACACAACAGGCTTTAGGCCAGCTGGCTCATGCATGGCGTATGGTTGTTAATCCGCAATTGCAGGTTTTCGGTGTGACTGGTTCGGCTGGCAAAACTACTGTAAAGGAAATGCTGGCTACTATTCTGCGTTGCCACGCGGGTAAAGATGCGATTTTGGCAACTGCTGGTAATTTTAATAACCACATAGGGTTGCCATTAACATTGCTGCAATTAAAACCGCAGCATCGCTACGCCGTAATTGAGATGGGCATGAATCATGCCGGCGAACTGAGTTATTTAACTGGTTTGGCGCGTCCAGATTTTGCTCTGGTTAATAATGCTTTGCGTGCTCACATTGGCTGCGGTTTTGCAGATGTGGCCGATATTGCATGTGCTAAAAGTGAAATCTACCAAGGTTTAAATGCTGATGGAATTGGCTTTGTTCCAACTGATGACGGACAGTCTGAGGTTTATATCAAAGCTTTGCATGGTAAAAGATGTGTCCGCTTTGGTACAAAGCTGGGTGATGTGCATGCTGAAAATATTGTTTTGCAGCCATTAGGCATTGCTTTTGACCTGCACAGCCTGCAAGTTGAGACTCATATAAATATACCCGTGCCCGGATTGCATATGGTACACAATGCTGTAGCTGCCTGCGCGATGGCGCTGGCAGCTGGTTTACCTTTGTCAGCTTTGCATGGACTGAATGCATTTCAAAATGCCAAAGGCCGCTTGCAGCAGAAGCACAGTTTGAATGGTGCGCTGGTTATTGATGACACTTATAATGCCAATCCTGATGCATTCAAGGCTGCGATTGATGTACTGGCGGCTTTTCCGGCACCACGGGTCATTGTTATGGGTGCCATCGGTGAGCTTGGCAATAATGCTCCTGCTTTGCATGCTGAAGTTGGTGCCTACATGCGTGAACGAGGTATTGAGGCTGCGTTTTTTATCGGTGATAACAGCCAATATGCTGCCGAAGCTTATGGCGCTAAAGAAGCGTTTTATCAGGACAGAAACCGGCTTATTGAGGATTTACGCGCCTGGGATCAGCAAACGGCGACTATTCTGGTGAAAGGTTCACGTTTTATGCACATGGAAGATGTGGTTGCGGCTTTAACGCAAGAATAAAATGCGGTAACCATTGATTGCCGGTTTGATTGTTTGATGCTTTCGTTACCGGTTTAGGTTGTCGGAACAATTATTTCCGTCAGCAGTGATTATTTGATTAACCGTCATGGCCTGAGCTGTGGCAAGGAAAAACAACCATGCTTTTGTGGTTAGCTGAACTTTTTCATTATTGGATAAGTGGTTTTCATTTATTTCAATACACTACTTTCCGTGCTGTAATGGCTGCGCTTACGTCTATGGGACTAAGTCTTGCATTTGGGCCATGGATGATCCGCAAATTAACTCAACTCAAGGTCGGACAGGCCGTTCGAGATGATGGACCCAAAACCCATCTAATTAAAAGCGGTACTCCCACAATGGGCGGAACGCTGATTTTATTGGCAATTACGGTTACAACATTATTATGGGCCAATCTGGCTAATCCTTATATTTGGGTGCTGTTGCTAGTAATGCTCAGTACCGGAGCGCTGGGCTTTTATGATGACTGGAAAAAGGTCGTTTACAAAGACCCGCATGGTGTATCGGCCAAATTCAAGATGATATGGCAATCTACCGTAGCGCTAATTGCTGGAGTGGTGCTGTTTTATGCTGCGCATTTAAGTTCAACAACTACGTTTATTGTGCCGTTTTTCAAGGAAATTGCTTATCCTTTAGGTGGTATAGGCTTTGTGGTGCTGACTTACTTTGTGATTGTTGGCACATCCAATGCGGTTAATTTGACGGATGGTTTGGATGGGTTGGCGGCTTTTCCAGTAGTGCTGGTGGCTGCGGGCTTGTCTATTTTTGCCTATGTGAGTGGACATGCAGAATTTGCACATTATTTGCAGTTGCCTCATGTGCCCGGCGCCAATGAAGTCATGATATTTGGTGCAGCCATTTGTGGTTCGTGTCTGGGTTTCCTATGGTTTAATGCTTATCCAGCACAGGTATTTATGGGAGATGTCGGTGCATTGGCTCTGGGTGCCGCCTTGGGTACGATAGCGGTGATAGTGCGTCAGGAAATTGTGCTGGTGATTATGGGCGGCTTATTTGTTGTAGAAGCTTTGTCAGTGATGCTACAGGTAGGTTCATATAAATTACGGCGTAAACGTATTTTTCTGATGGCACCGATTCACCATCATTTTGAGCAGAAAGGCTGGAAAGAGACGCAGGTAGTAGTACGTTTCTGGATTATCACCATGATTTTGGTGCTGGTGGGACTTTCTTCTCTGAAAATACGGTAATGGCCTTAAAATATTAGTTTCAGGCCTTGAATGTGTAACTGAAAAATAAATGTAGGACTAAGCCATGACTGACTGGCGTGATAAAAAAGTTTTGGTTGCAGGGTTGGGACGTACCGGTGTTTCAATGCTGGCATTTTTGACTCAAGCTGGCGCTAAAGTGGCCGCATATGATATGCAGTTGGATGAAGCAACGCGTCAGTCAGTTCTCAATCATTATCAGGTTGACATTCATACGGGTGAATTGGCGGCAGTGTTGAATCAGCATCATTTTGATGTGCTGGCGTTAAGCCCAGGTATAAGTCAACGTGATGCAGCAATTGTTGCTTTTAAACGTGCTGGTGGACAAGTAGTTGGTGATGTAGCTATTTTAGCTGAACTACTGGCTGGTAGCGGTAGCAAAGTAATTGCAATTACCGGATCAAATGGCAAAACCACTACCACCAGTCTGGTAGGATTTTTATGTGAAAAGTGTGGTCTGGATACCGTTGTTGCAGGCAATATAGGCACACCGGTTCTTGAAGCTTATCTAGCACGCGACGGTAAAACCGCCGATGTGTGGGTGCTGGAACTTTCCAGTTTTCAGCTGGAAACCACTCCGTGTCTCAATGCCACTGTGGCTACAGTGCTGAATGTGTCTGAAGATCATTTGAATCGCTATGATGATTTACTTGATTATGCACACAGTAAAGACCGGATTTTTCGTGGTCATGCCATTCAGGTATTGAATGCTGATGACACATTCTGTTGTGCCATGCTGCGCCACGAACATAATATGAAATGGTTTTCTTTACAAAAAAATACCGACTACTGGCTGAATCAAGGTGTTCTCTCTGCTGGTAATGAAGCTTTACTATCCTTTGATGCACTACCTCTGCAAGGCAAACATAACGCTGCCAATGTGCTGGCTGCGTTTGCTTTATGTGAAGCCATAGGTTTATCGCGAGCGCAACTGCTGGGCCATGTTGGTGATTTCAAGGGGTTGCCGCATCGGGTTGAAAAGGTGGCTGAAGTCAATGGTGTCACATTTATTGATGATTCAAAAGGAACCAATGTCGGTGCAACTTGTGCAGCACTGTTTGGGCTGGATAAACCAATCGTGTTGATAGCGGGCGGACAAGGGAAGGGACAGGATTTTTCGCCGTTGCAAACAGCTTTACGTGATAAGGCTCGGGCAGTTCTGCTGATTGGCGTAGATGCACAGCAGCTAGGATCTGTTCTGGATGGAGAAAATTATCCGGTAGAATATTGTGATGATTTACCTCAGGCTACTCAGCGTGCCTTTGCACTGGCTAAAGCGGGTGATATCGTGCTACTGAGTCCGGCATGTGCCAGTTATGATATGTTTAAAGGATATGCGCACCGTAGTGAAGTATTTATTGCCAGTGTGCGACAGTTGCAGGGTAGCCAAGCATGATTACCGAATCACGTTTGCTCGACCGTAAATTATTACGCCGCGGCGATACATTCGACCAGTCACTGCTGTGGATGGTGGTGCTGATGGCCAGTTTTAGCCTGATTATGGTCTATTCGGCTTCTATTGCTTATGCAAGACATGATGGCGGCAGTACTTATTTTTATCTAGTACGTCAGGCAGTTTTTCTGCTGTGCGGCGGGCTGCTTGGTTGTATTGCCGCGCGTATTCCACTACGTACATGGAAAAAACTTACACCACTAGTATTACTGCTCAGTATTCTGTTGTTGATATTGGTACTAGTGATGGGGCGTGAAATTAACGGTGCCCGCCGCTGGATTAATGTAGGTATGGTCAATATTCAGCCTACAGAAGTGTTCAAGCTGGCTATTATTCTGTATCTGTCTAGTTTCTTTACCCGCCGAGCAGAAATATTAAAAGAATTTAAAAAGGTTTGGTTTGCTGGTATTCCGGTCGGTCTTGGTCTTGGGCTGATTATGCTGGAGCCCGATTTTGGATCATTTGTTGTGGTATCCGTTATTGCTGTCGGCCTGCTGTTTCTGGCTGGTTTACCTTTTCGTTGGTTTATGGCGGTTGTTGGTTTCGGTTTGCTGGCCATGATTTTGCTGGTACTGTTTGAACCTTACCGTATGGCGCGCGTGGCCGGTTTTCTTGACCCGTGGGCTGATCCGCTTGGTAAAGGCTATCAGTTGACCCATTCATTAATGGCCATCGGTCGTGGTGGCTGGTTTGGCGTCGGGCTTGGCGCCAGTTTGGAAAAACGTTTTTATTTACCTGAAGCTCATACCGACTTTATTCTCGCGGTAATTGGAGAAGAATTCGGTTTTGCTGGTATTCTGGTACTAATGTTTTGTTATATTTGGTTAGTGATCAGAGCTTTTTCAATTGGCAAGCAGGCACGTGATCTAGAGCTGTTTTATGGTTCATTTGTTGCCAAAGGTATTGGTATTTGGTTGGGTATCCAGAGCTTTTTTAATATTGGTGTCAATATTGGACTTCTACCAACTAAAGGCTTAACTTTGCCTTTGCTTTCCTATGGTGGTTCTGCGGTGATGATTATTCTTATTTGCGTGGGCTTGCTATTACGAGTTGATTATGAAAACCGACGGGTCATGCGTGGTTTTAAAGTTTAATTTATCCTCAAACATAATGAGTAAAGCGGATATTCAATGAATGTAAAAACCTTTATGGTTATGGCAGGCGGTACAGGCGGGCATATATTTCCTGCACTTGCTGTTGCTCAGGAGTTGCAGGCGCAGGGACACCGTATCGTCTGGCTAGGTAGTGAAGGTGCAATGGAAACGCGTCTGGTACCACAATACAACATTCCGTTGGAAACTCTCTCTATTAAAGGCATTCGCGGTAACGGAATTAAGAGAAAATTACTGTTGCCGTTTACTTTAGTAAAAACCATTGCTGCCGCACGGAGAATTATCCGTAGGTACAATGTTGATGCGGTTATCGGTTTTGGGGGATTTGTCTCTTTTCCCGGCGGCATCGCTGCCAGATTATGTGGCTTGCCGTTGATTGTACATGAGCAAAATGCTATTGCCGGTTTATCTAATAAAGTGCTGTCTCATTTTGCTAGTCAGGTAATGTATGCATTCCCGCAGGTTTTTACCAACCAAAACGGGCTGGTGGGTAATCCTGTTCGAGCAGATATTGCATCATTAACCCCACCAGCACAACGCTTTGCTGGTAGGCAGGGCGTGCTGAATATTTTGGTGGTGGGCGGTAGTCTGGGAGCCGATATATTAAATAAAGTTGTCCCACAGGCTATGGCTTTATTGCCGGAATCGCAGCGTCCGAATCTGCTGCATCAGTCTGGTCGCAATAAATTGGCACAGTTACAGCATCAATATGCTGAGTGTGGTGTTAAAGCAGAATGTGTGGAATTTATCACCGATATGGTTTCTGCATACCGTGAAGCTGATCTAGTGATATGCCGTGCTGGTGCACTGACTATAGCTGAACTAACCGCTGCTGGCTTAGGCGCGATTTTGGTGCCTTATCCGCATGCTGTTGACGACCATCAGACTGCTAATGCACAGTATATGGTTAAGGATGGCGCGGCCGTGCTAATGCCTCAAACTAGCCTAAATGCTCAGTCCCTGCAAACAGTACTGGCTGATTTATCACGCGAACAATGTTTGCAGATGGCAGAGAAAGCTCGGGCATTGGCTCAGCCGGATAGTGCGGCTAAGGTCGCAGCGGCGGCAGTGGCTAGTGTGCTTTGAACAATGATTAAAGAATGGCCGGAAGATGTTGTATAGCCTGAGCCGGCCGGAAAAGTAAATATAGTATGAAAGAAAATATGAAAGACCGGATCCGTCACATACATTTTGTGGGTATCGGCGGTACGGGTATGTGCGGTATTGCTGAAGTTTTACATAATGAAGGCTATCAGATTAGTGGTTCTGATTTAGCTGATAATGCCGCTACTCAACATTTGCGTGCTATCGGCGTGCAGATTAGCTGTGGTCACAGTGCAGATAATATTTGTGGTGCTGATGTGGTTGTGACCTCAACCGCGGTAAAGAAAGACAATCCGGAAGTGGTGGCTGCACTGGAACAAAAAATTCCGGTTATCCCTCGTGCCATGATGTTGGCTGAAATCATGCGTTTTGGACGGGGTATTGCGATTGCCGGTACACATGGAAAAACGACAACTACCAGCCTAACTGCTTCTGTGCTCGCCGCTGCCGGACTGGATCCGACTTTCGTTATCGGCGGACGCTTAACTGCTGCCGGCAGCAATGCCAAGCTGGGTAAAGGGGAATATATTGTTGCTGAAGCTGATGAATCCGACGCATCTTTTCTATATCTGACTCCTCTATTCACAGTTGTGACCAATATAGATACTGATCACATGGATACTTATGACCATGATGTTGAAAAACTGCATCAGGCCTTTGTTGACTTTGTGCATCGAATGCCATTTTACGGCAAAGCCTTCTTATGTATTGACAGTGAACATGTGCGTCAGATATTGCCGCTTATTCAGAAACCCTTTGTTACTTACGGACTGGATGACAGTGCCGATTTATATGCTAGCAATATAGAAGCCTGCGGTGCGCAGATGCGTTTTGATGTTCATACGCGCAAAAAAGGTATTAATCCATTTAGTGTAACGGTCAATATGCCGGGACAGCATAATGTTTTAAATGCACTTGCTGTAATCGGTGTGGCACTGGAAATCGGTGTTTCTGTTTCCGCAATACAGATTGGGCTAGAAAGCTTTGCCGGTGTTGGTCGCCGTTTTCAGCAATACGGTGATATTTCTTTGCCGGATGGCGGTAAAGCATTACTTATTGATGATTATGGACATCATCCGGTGGAAATGTCTGCTACTATTGCTGCGGCGCGTGGTGCCTATCCAGACCGCCGGCTGGTAGTGGCTTTTCAGCCGCATCGCTATACCCGAACCCGTGACCTTTTTGAAGATTTTGTACAGGTACTGACTAAAGCTGATGGCGTAGTGTTAACGGAAGTATACGCAGCAGGTGAGGATCCAATTGTGGCCGCAGACAGTAAAGCATTAATGCGAGCTATTCGGGTTTTAGGCAAAGTTGAACCGATTTATGTAGCAAACGTGGATGAAATGGCACCCACTTTATTAAATGTGTTGCAAGATGGTGATGTTTTGCTCAATATGGGTGCTGGTAGTATCAATAAAGTACCAGCCATGATTACAGAAATGGCCGCAGCTATTTAGGTATGGCAATCTATATCGTGTGCAAAAATAGTAATAATTGAAAGAAATACAGGAAAAAATAAAGTAATGAATAATTTTGGTAAAGTCGCCGTACTGATGGGTGGCTTCTCCAGTGAACGTGAGGTGTCACTGGCCAGTGGCGCGGCAATTTTAACAGCGCTCAAAAGCCGAGGTGTGGATGCACATGCTTTTGACCCAGCTGAGCGACCCTTGTCTGACTTGGTCAGTGAAAAGTTTAAACATGCTTTCAATATTTTGCATGGTTCCTTTGGGGAAGACGGTGTGGTGCAAGGCGCACTAGAAGCCTTGGGTATACCTTATACGGGTTGCGGCGTAGCTGCTAGTGCTATAGGTATGGACAAATTTCGCAGCCGTCTTATCTGGCAGGGTGTTGGTTTACCCTGTGTCCCCTTTATTGTATTACATGACGATAGTGATTTTGCTGATGTAGAAGCAAAACTGGGTTTGCCTCTGTTTGTTAAACCGGCAGCCGAAGGCAGTAGTGTAGGTGTGATGAAAATCAGACAGACGGGTGAACTGGCTAAGGCTTATCAGGAGCTTAAACAATATCACGGTGAAATTCTGGCAGAACGTGCTATTGAGGGTGGAGAATATACCTGTGCTATTTTGGGTGAGAAGGTGTTGCCCAGTATACGTATTCTTCCGGCAACTGACTTTTATGATTATGAGGCCAAATACCACCGTGATGATACCGTTTATTTGTGTCCCGCAGATCTGACACCCCCAGATGAGCAGCACATGCGGGATCTGACAGCCCGAGCATTTAAAGCTCTGGGGGGTCGCGGCTGGGGAAGAGTAGATTTTCTCCGTGATGCAGACGGAACGATTTATATTCTGGAAGTCAATACTGTGCCAGGCATGACAGGTCACAGTCTGGTGCCTAAAGCGGCACGTGAAATTGGCTTGAGTTTTGAAGATTTGTGTGTTGAAATTTTAAGTCATGCGACTTTGGGATAATGCGCAGGCCTTAAAACGGCTTTATCGCTGGTTATATGTTTGTGTATTGTTCTGTCTGCTTGGTGCAGGCGGAACGTGGCTGGTTCACTCACCTTACTTTCCGGTACGGCAAATAAAAGTGTTACAGCCGTTGAAAAATTTGCAGTCTTCCGAAATTGAAGAAATCAGTAAGCAGTATTTGCGTGGTAATATTTTTACCGTGAATGTTAGTGCTGCACAGGCGGCTTTAGCTAAACTGCCATGGGTCGCCAAAGTTCAGGTAAAGCGGATATGGCCTGATACTGTACAGCTGGAGATTAAAGAGCGGGTACCTGTGGCACGTTGGAATGCTCAGCAACTGGTGGACAACGATGGACAAATATTTACTGCAACCAGTCAGCAACAGTTGCCATTATTTACTGGAACCAACAGTTCCGCTCGCTACATGACTGTACATTTGCTAACATTCGAAAGTTTGCTACAACCAACCGGCTTGCATATTCAGCAATTACAGCTGAGTGACCGTTCTGCCTGGCAGTTGAAACTGACTAATGGTATGACACTGCGACTGGGGCGGGAAAAAGTACAGCAGCGTCTGTCGCATTTTGTCTGGGCATGGCCTCAGGTATTGCACAATCAGGCCGCTGCTATTGACTATGTGGATTTGCGTTATCCAGATGGTTTTGCAATACGTTATAAAAACAAAGCTGTATCAGCTTCTGCTGACGTTAATCTTTCAGAAGATGCTGCAACAATGGATCAGCAGGAAGCACAGTTGGATTGATCCGGACAGACCGATTGATAATTTGAATTTAAAGTGATGACCATGGTTAAAGGTAAAAAATACATCAGTGCGTTGGATATCGGCACGTCAAAAGTAATCGCCCTGATTGGTGAAGTACAGGAAGACAACCAAATCCACATTGTTGGTCTGGGACAAGCGCCATCTCGCGGTTTGAAGGCAGGGATGGTGACCAATATCGAAACCACAGCACAGGCTATCAAGCAGGCCATGGAAGAAGCACAGATGATGGCTGATGTACCGGTAGAAAGCGTTACCACCGGCATTGCGGGCAATCATATCCGTAGTTTCAATTCGCAGGGTGTGGTAAAAATCAAGGATGGTGAAGTTAGTCAGGCCGATATCGACCGTGCGATTGAAACCGCTAAAGCAGTGAATATTCCGCCTGACCACGATATTCTGCATACAGTGGTACAGGAATTTATTATTGATAATCAGCCCGGTGTACGCGAACCGATCGGTATGAGCGGCGTGCGTCTGGATACACGCATTCACATTATCACTGGTGCAGTCACTGCCATGCAGAATATTCAGAAATGCGTCAATCGTTGCGGTTTGCAAATCAGCAAAATGATTCTTCAGCCGTTGGCGAGCGGACAAGCGGTGTTGACTGAAGATGAAAAGGATCTTGGCGTCTGTGTAATTGATATCGGCGGAGGTACCACTGATATTGCTGTTTACACCAACGGAGCTATCCGGCATACAGCTGTCATTCCTGTTGCGGGAGACTTGATTACCAAGGATTTGGCTCAGGCATTACGCACACCGCACAGTGCTGCTGAATACATCAAAATCAACCATGGCGTAGCGCTGGCTACAATGGATGGACTGGATGACATGATTGAAGTGCCCAGCGTTGGAGATCGCAATCCACGTCAGATTTCACGCCGGACATTGGCCAGTGTTATTGGTCCGCGTGTGGAAGAAATTCTGGAGCTGACATTAAACGAATTACGTCGTTCTGGCTTTCCGGAAGATGTGCTCACGTCCGGTGTGGTTTTAACTGGTGGTGCGTCATTATTACCCGGCATGGTAGAGCTGGCTGAAGATGTATTCAATCTGCCTGCGCGTATTGGCGTTCCACAGGAAATGGGCGGTGTATCCGAGCGGATTCGCAACCCGCGTTATGCCACCGCAATTGGCCTATTGCAGGCAGCATGTGAAGATGACAGTAAAAATGACCTGCCTGTTGCCACTGCTGCCGAACCGAAAGAGTCATGGCTTTCCAAATTACAAGCTTGGTTTAAAAACAATTTTTAACTTATCCAACACAATAAATGACAGAACTTTTGCGCATTGTGTATAACTGTCGATATAATGATAGTTATACAAGGGTTTAAAATGATTATGCGCATGTTTTGTCAGGAGACATAAATGCAATTGGTATATGATGTTGTGGAGACAGTAGTCGGTGCTGCCGTTATCAAAGTCATTGGTATTGGCGGTGGTGGCTGTAATGCTATTAACAATATGGTTGAAAATGCGGTTGCCGGTATTGAGTTTATCAGTGCTAATACTGACGCACAGTCTTTACAAAACAGTAAAGCCTCAAAA
Source organism: Snodgrassella sp. B3088 (assembly GCF_026535815.1). NCBI lineage: Bacteria > Pseudomonadati > Pseudomonadota > Betaproteobacteria > Neisseriales > Neisseriaceae > Snodgrassella > Snodgrassella sp. B3088. The sequence continues at coordinate 146,601 of NZ_JAFNPG010000004.1, read as the reverse complement.
CGCATTCAACTGGGTAACAATCTAACCCGGGGTCTCGGAGCTGGCGCTGATCCAGAAATTGGTCGTAATGCAGCCATGGAAGACCGTGAAGCATTGTCAGATGCTATCCGCGGTGCCAACATGTTGTTTATCACTACTGGTATGGGTGGCGGTACTGGTACAGGCGCAGCACCTGTTGTGGCTGAGCTGGCCAAGGAAATGGGTATTCTGACCGTTGCAGTGGTGACCCGCCCGTTTGAATATGAAGGTAAGCGTATTCAGGTGGCGAACAACGGCATAGAAATTCTGAAAAATACCGTTGATTCCCTGATTGTGATTCCGAATGATAAACTGATGTCAGCATTGGGCGAAGATGTCAGCATGCGTGAAGCGTTCCGTGCCGCAGATAATGTATTACGCAATGCGGTGGCTGGTATTGCTGAGGTTATTACCAATCCGGGTATCATCAATCTTGACTTTGCTGATGTGAAAAACGTTATGAGCATCATGGGTATGGCAATGATGGGTTCAGGCAGTGCTCATGGTGTTGATCGTGCCCGTATTGCTACTGAGCAGGCTATTGCCAGCCCGCTGCTTGATGACGTGACACTGGATGGTGCGCAGGGAGTGCTGGTAAACATTACTACTGCTCCAGGTTGTCTGAAAATGTCAGAATATAAAGAAATCATGAGCATGATTGATGAATATGCTCATGACGAAGCTGCGTTGAAATATGGCACTTCTGAAGATGCCAGCATGGAAGAAGGCGAAATACGCGTTACCATTATTGCTACTGGATTACAAGAACAGAAAGTTTTGCATCATCAGCAGCAAAGCAATCTGCGTGTTTTGCAAACGGTACAGGCTACTGGTACCGAAGATGCCTATCCGGATATTGGTAGCGTTGTACGCTCTGGCCGCAGTGCACGTAGTATGAATCTGGCTGCTGCTGATTTTTCTAATCAGTCCGTTCTGGATGATTTTGAAATTCCGGCTGTGATTCGTCGACAGGCAGATTAATATTTATAAAAATATTAAAGCTGTCCAGAATGAAATTCTGGACGGCTTTTTGTTTTCTTGAATTCAAAGAAACGCTATTTTTGATTCTAGCTAAATAAACCGAAAAAATTTATTGCGAAAATGTTTTTGATCGCAGACATAATTTGTAGGGTGTGATCTAAAACTACGAAACAAAGCAATAATTTATTTGTAAGGAAATTCAAGAGTTTTAAATTATATAGTCAGAAATGTGTAGGTTGGGCTGGAAACCTGAAATCCCTTACAATAGATAGCTAAATTAATCTGTTTCAGATAAAAATTAGTAAAGTCAGAATAATATGAGTGACGTAATCCAACAATCAGACCACGGTGAAGATTATCTCCTTTTAGGGCAGTATGCTGAACGTGCTTATCTAGCCTATGCTATGAGTGTGGTGAAAGGTCGGGCATTGCCGGATGTGGCAGACGGTCAAAAACCGGTACAGCGGCGCATTCTGTATGCCATGAAAGATATGGGCTTGGTACATGGCTCCAAGCCAGTGAAATCGGCGCGCGTAGTGGGTGAAATTCTGGGTAAATATCATCCGCATGGTGATGCATCTGCCTATGATGCGATGGTACGCATGGCTCAGGATTTTACTTTACGCTATCCATTGATTGACGGTATCGGTAATTTCGGATCACGCGATGGCGATAGTGCTGCAGCCATGCGTTATACAGAAGCACGTTTAACTCCGATTGCTGAATTGCTGCTGTCCGAAATCGACATGGGTACGGTGGATTTCATTCCCAATTATGATGGTGCCTTTGTTGAACCTACAGTTTTGCCAGCTCGACTGCCGATGATTTTGTTGAATGGCGCTTCTGGTATTGCAGTTGGTCTGGCCACAGAAATTCCTTCACATAATCTACGTGAAGTTAGCGCGGCAGCTATAGCATTATTAAAACAACCTACTTTAGATACTGCAGCTTTAATGCAGCATCTACCTGGCCCTGATTTCGCTGGCGGCGGGCAGATTATTACTTCACCGGAGGATATTCAGGTTATTTATGCTCAGGGTAAAGGCAGTATTCGAGTACGGGCACGGTACGAAATAGAAAAGCTGGCGCGTGGACACTGGCGGGCAATAGTAACCGAGCTACCTCCGGGTACGTCTGCGCAAAAAATTTTGGCAGAGATAGAAGAACAGACTAATCCTAAACCTAAAACCGGTAAAAAAAATCTGACTCAGGAGCAAATGAATACGCGCACACTGATGCTTTCGCTGCTGGAAAGGGTGCGAGATGAATCAGATGGACAGGCTCCGGTGCGGCTGGTATTCGAACCGAAATCCAGTCGCATTCAGCCGGATGAATTCATGAATACATTACTGGCTCAAACCAGTCTTGAGGGAAATGTAGCGATTAATCTGGTAATGATGGGGCAGGATAATAAACCTGCGCAAAAGAACCTTGTTCAGATTCTGCGTGAGTGGCTTGATTTTCGTATTCTGACTGTTACACGACGTTTACAGTATCGGTTAGAGCAGGTAGAGAAACGTATTCATATTTTGCAAGGCAGGCAGAATGTATTTCTGCATATAGATGAAGTTATTCGCGTTATCCGTGAATCAGATGAACCAAAACAAGAATTGATATCGGCATTCGGCTTAAGTGAGATACAGGCGGATGATATTCTGGAAATTCGTTTGCGTCAGTTGGCCAGATTGGAATGGATTAAACTAGAAACAGAATTGAATAAACTGCAGCAGGAGCGTGAGCAATTAGTTTCGTTACTTGAAAATGAAATTGCCAAGAAAAATTTAGTAATTAAGGAAATTGAGGTTGATACCAAACTTTATGGCGATAACCGCCGCACTCTGATTCAGCCGGCAGAGCGCGCTACACTTACTCAGATGACAGCTGATGAGCCGGTTACGCTGGTATTATCGAAGAAAGGCTGGCTGAAAACGCGGGTTGGGCATAATTTGGATTTGAGCCAGACCACCTTTAAAGAGGGCGATGGACTAATGCAGGCCGTGGAAGGTCGTACGGTATGGCCGGTTATCCTGCTGGACTCGCACGGACGTGCCTACAGCGTTGATGCAGCCAGCATTCCTGGTGGTCGCGGTGATGGCGTGCCGGCCGGTTCGCTAGTTGAGCTTGATCAAGGAGCCACAATCGTCGCAATGCTCACTGCCTTACCTCAGCAGCATTACCTTTTGGCCAACAGTGGTGGCTATGGTTTTGTGATTGCCTTCAAAGATTTGGTTAGCCGTACTAAAAACGGCAAAGTGGTGATGACGGTTAATGATAATGAAACATTATTGCCACCTCTGCCAGTGCCGGCCAAATCCTTGTCTGCCGGTAGCCAAACCGAGCTGATTGCTGTTTCCAGTGCTAACCGTCTGCTTGCTTTTCCTTTACTTGAACTTAAGGTGATGGCTAAAGGGCGCGGTCTGCAAATCATGAGTTTGCCGTCTGATGAGACATTAAATTTCATTGTGCTGTCAGACTCACCAGAATTTACGTTGGAAACTCAAGGTAAACGAGGTGGCCGTCATCAGGAAACACTGCGTGTACAGGATATAAGTAACAGGAGAGGACACAAAGGTAAAGAATTAAACGTTTCGGGCACAATTCTGGCTATATACGGTACTTTGAATAATGGAAATTAAGCCGGTATGAAAACCCGTATTCATGGCTGGCCGCAATATCTGGACAGGCTTTCTGCCTTACTTAATATTGCCCGCATGAGCCTGTTGTTTTCCATCATGACTTTTTACGTTCTGACCCGAAACATGGATGAACCGGGACTAAGCGTACCAATATTCAATAAACCTGAGCTCTACAGCTGGGCGGCACTTTACGGTTTTCTGATTTTGTTTTCGATGCTGGTACCGCGTTGGCAAAATCAGCCGGACGCTCTACCCAATGTTAATGCGGCTGTAGACATCACCATGATTGCATGGCTGATGAGTATGGCTGGTGGTGTGGACAGCGGCTTTGGTATTTTGTTGTTGCCATTTGTGGCTGCCGCTTGCTTGTTTAGCCGTGGTCGTTATCCGCTAATATATGCAGGATATGTCACCTTACTGATTGTGATCATTACTTGGTTGCAAATTAGCCGTAATGGTTTTGAAAATATCAGTATGCGGATTTGTACCATCGCGTTCATGCTGATTGCAGCTGTTTACCTTGTGGCTGGGCTGACCGCTTATGTGGCCACTTCACTAGCCCGCTCGCAAAATCTACAATATCAGCAATCAAAGATGCTCGACAGTTATCGCCACCTGCTGGATCGTGCTTTTAATTATGTGCAGGAAGGGGTAGTGGTATTAGATGAAAGTGGCATGATATGGTTAATTAACCGTAAAGCACAGAAATATTTTCCTACGCTGGTAGTGGATACTCGCACAGTTATTTTTCGTCAGATTATGCATTACTGGCACACAGAGCAGAAAAATATATTTGAAATCAACTGTACTCTCAATGGTTTGCCGATGCGGGTACATGCGCGACTGCTACAGGAGGCCAATACGCCTTTATTGATGTTGTCTATGCGTGCCCGTACTGAAATAGATCAGGAGGCTATGGCTCTTAAACTGGCATCTCTAGGGCAATTAACCGCTAATCTGGCGCATGAAATACGCAATCCGATGTCCGCTGTACGTCAGGCCAATGAACTATTGCAGGAGGAAGAAAACGATCCGGCACGGCTGAAACTGTTTCATATTGTGGACAATAATATCAGTCGAATTGATAAAATGCTTGAAGACATCGGCGTCTTAAATAAACGTGATAAAAAAAACAGGCAGGTTATTGATTTGCGCGTTTTCTGGTCTGCGTTTGTACAGGAATTCATACTGATTAAACCTCAGGCTTTGCATTGTATTCAGCTTGAAGCCGACAGTGAACCTTTGGTAGTCAGTTGTGACTCAATACATTTGCAACAGATAATGTGGAATCTAATGAATAATGCTTGGCGACACAGCCGGCAGAATAAAGAGGCTATTCGGGTTGTCATGCGCAAAGAATTGCAGCAGAAAATTTCAATTATAGTGATAGATAATGGTGCGGGTGTGAGTGCAGAGAATCAGTTACATCTATTTGAGCCATTTTTTACTACTGAGCCCAGTGGTACGGGGCTGGGGCTGTATGTGGCGCGTGAACTGGCTTTAGCCAATCACGGACAGTTAAATTACAGTCCGCAATTAAATGGATTTGAATTGACTTTGCCAAGGATGGTTGATGAATAGTCAGGTAGAATTAAAAAAGCCAGTGCTGGTAATAGATGATGAAGCTGATATTCGTGATTTAATGGAATTAACCCTGATAAAAATGGGTTTATCTGTCCAGACCGCTGCCGGAGTGGCTGAAGCCAAAAAAGCATTACGTAATCATGCTTTCTCTTTGGTACTTACTGATATGCGCATGCCAGACGGATCTGGTCTGGAAATTGTAGATTATATAACCGAACACAATCTGGATATTCCGATTGCTGTGATTACTGCTTACGGTAATGCAGTGCAAGCAGTGCAGGCACTAAAAAATGGTGCTTTTGATTATCTGCAAAAACCCATTACTCTGGCACAACTACGCACATTAGTTAAATCTGTGCTGACAATCAACCATAGCTCTGATACCGACACCATCACTAAAGCAGCTACAACCACTAAACAAACTGAAGTGAAATCCCAGAATGTTTCTGAGCCCGGTAGAGGGAACCAAAGTGCTGCTCAAGAGCGACTGCTTGGTCACTCCCCTTTAATTGCTGAAGTGCGACAATTAATAAGCAAACTGGCTAAATCCAATGTACCCGTCTATATTGCTGGGGAATCCGGTAGTGGAAAAGAGCAAGCAGCACGCAGTATTCATGAACAATCAGCTCGTAAAGATAAAGCATTTGTTGCAGTCAATTGCGGGGCGATTCCTGAAGCATTGATGGAAAGTGAGTTTTTTGGTTATAAAAAAGGGAGTTTTACCGGCGCAGACAGTGACAGAGCAGGATTTTTTCAGCATGCAGACGGTGGAACATTATTTTTGGATGAAGTGGCTGATTTGCCATTATCCATGCAGGTAAAGCTTTTGCGTGCCATTCAGGAACGAGCTGTTCGCCGGATTGGTGAAATGGAAGAAAAGCAGGTTGATGTCCGTCTTATCTGTGCTACTCATAAAGACCTGAATGCTTTGGTAGAATCGGGACAATTTCGGCAGGATTTGTTTTACCGTCTAAATGTGGTTTCTATAACCATGCCCCCCTTACGTGAATTACGTGATGATTTACCAGAACTGATTCAGGTTTTGTTGCAACGTATTCTACGTGATGAAACCATGACCCTGAGCCCGGCAGCTGAGCAAGCTTTATTGCAATATAGCTATCCCGGCAATTTCCGCGAGCTGGAAAATATATTAGAACGAGCAATTGCTTTATCAAAAAATCATATTATCGAAGTTGATGATTTACAGATTCAAAGTCTCTCATTTGATAATCAGCGTAATTTATCAGTAGATAGTGTCCGTAATTCTGCCGGGGAAAATCCCGCAAGGACAGATTTTCAGTTTGGTCACACCCAGATTCAGGACTATCTCGACGATGTAGAACGTCATATTCTGCAGCAGGCGCTGGCACAAACCCGTTATAACCGTACACAAGCGGCAAAACTATTGGGAATCAGCTTTAGATCAATGCGTTATCGGATGGAACGATTGGGTATTGCCTAATGATACAAGCAATGGTTTTAACTGGGCAGATTGTAAACCTGAGTAAGTTGTGCATGCCTCTGCAAAATCTATTAGAGACAGAAAAACTGCACTATCAGCCGCAGCCACCTGAGCATGGTTTGTACTTATATTATGATGATTACGGCCTTGCTCTGGCTAAAGCCGGAAATAAGGGTGTTGTACGTGTGGATTTCGTGCAGGGAACAGCTAGGCACCGGCGCCTGTTTGGTGGTGGTGAGCTGCTGGCTCGTGCCGTACAGGCTAAAACTCAGCCGCTGGTCTGGGATGCTACTGGTGGGCTGGGTCGGGATGCGTTTGTAATAGCTTCTATGGGATTAAAGGTGGTGGTATTTGAACGCAATCCTTATGTCTATGCTTTGTTGGCAGACGGTTTGCAAAGAGCACTAGCAGATCATCATACAGCTCAGATAGCACAGCGGATTGATTTGAAATATGGCAGTATTACTTGTAAAGCGGCAATGCAAAAAACGGATTCCTTGCCAGATGTGATATATCTGGATCCAATGTATCCCCAGAAGCAGAAATCAGCGGCGGTAAAAAAGGAAATGGCTTATTTCCATGAGCTGCTGGGAACCGCTGATGAGAATAACGACATGGATTTATTACTGGCAGCACAACAACTTGCTTGTAAACGAGTGATTGTGAAACGGCCAGCTAATGGTAGATTTTTGGCAGAAAAACAGCCAGCTTTTCAGTATTTAGGCAAAACCACGCGTTTTGATGGGTATATTCCATTATAATTTATTTAGGCAGCATTTTTTAGAAAAGAGTCACTAATATAGCAATTTGTAGCATAGGGGAGAATATTAAATGGCCAGAAAAATATGGGCCTACGCCAAAGATGAACATGAGAAATTTGTTTACAACAAGCAATTGGAAAAGCTTGAAATCTTTTATATCTGGGATGTGCTGAAATTAAAACAGCAACACCCTGAAGCCTATTCAGGACTCAAGTTTTATTCAACCGAATTTGATGAAATCAACCGGCAGGAATTAATACCAACAGAATATGGATTTTTCAGATATCAATCGGATGAAGTTGATAAGAACAAGCAAGAATCAATATATCATTCAACAGCAATGTTGGTTTTGCAGGAAATGTCTGAAATAAACTTCACAATTGATAATGATAATTATCATTTTAGTTTTTCAAAATTCCTAGTTGAACCATGCCTGAAATTTCAACATTTTGATAAAAATGAAGAAAAATATTATCCGGATTTAGTCGGTTATTTTAGTGAAGACTGTGAATTATACGATAAATGGAATGGATGTCTGGCGATTGAAGTAGTTTTTACTAATCCCTGTTATCAGAAAAAAATAAAATCATTTGAGAAAAATCATATTCCCATTATCGAAGTCAGCATCTCAAAAAAACTAAAACTTGATACAGAATTTTGTGGAGAAATAAATTTTACAGTTGATGAAGTTAAAAAATATTACTATGCGCTGAAACAAATATTTGCAAAAAAAGTGTATGGCAAAATCCGTTCGGATCCTGTATCAAAAAAATATCATCAAAATGAAATAAACAATCTTGAAATTTTATATGAACAGACTTTACTTGAACTAGAACAGTTAAAACATCTGAATAATATTCAGCTATTTGATCAATATGTACAGCTGAATCAGGAATATGAAAAATTGCAAGCCAATGTGTCTAATTTGTATCAAATGATGAGTAATATGCAGCAAAGAGAATGGAGTTTGAATACCCGTTTAAATCATTATTTGAATATGGGGTTTTGGCAGAGACTAAAGTTTTTGTTACAAATACCCATTGAATAATTAATAAAAGCTGCTAATCATTTAGCAGCTTGCTTGATTATTGCAAAATATTTTCAGAAAGTATAGCCGGTCTGAATTTCTTCAGCTCCGATCAATTCAGTGATTAATTGTAATAATGGGCGCAATTCATGATAACGTCGGCTAGTCTTACGTAAATATTTTAGGAAGCGATGAATTTCACTACGGTATTTGTCTTTACCATCACGATAATACAATCGGGCAAAAATACCGGCTACTTTCAGATGACGCTGCACGCCCATCAATTCAAAATCACGGTAGAAATGGTCAAAATCATTATGAACCGGTAGTCCGGCAGCCCGAGCCTTCTCCCAGTATCGAATAACGATGTCCAGTACAAATTCTTCATCCCATTCAATAAAAGCATCGCGAAGCAACGAGACTAAATCATAAGTAATTGGACCGTATAATGCATCCTGAAAATCCAGAATACCGGGGCGGCCACGAGTAAGCATAATATTACGTACAATGTAGTCACGGTGTACATAAACCTGTGGTTGAGCCAGAATGACCGGTAAAACGGCAGATACAGCCTGTTGCCACAGATGTTTCTGTTTTTCAGTCAGAGATAAGCCAAGTTCTTTTTGTACATACCATTCTGGAAACAGTTGCATTTCTCGTGTCATGACCGTTTCATCATATATTGGTAGTTGATCTGGTAGACTAGCCTTTTGCAGGGTAATTAACTCATCAACTGCTTCCAGTAATAGTATTTTATGCACTTCTGGACGTTTATCTTGCAATAGTGCTGCCAGATAGGGCGTATGGCCGAAATCCTCCAATGCCATAAATCCTTTTTGCGCGTCTGCATGATAGATTTTGGGTACATTTATGGCCTGAAAAAGGTGCTGGACCTTGATATAAGGCTGAATGCTCATTTTATCAGGTGGCGCATCCATACAGATTACACTGTGGTTATCCTTGAAAACAGCTCGGAAATAACGGCGGAAATCAGCATCAGCAGCAGCAAAGCTAAGAACAAAATCCTGTTGCGGATAACATGTATGTAACCATTTTTTTAGTTCGGATTCTCGTTGCATGGCATTTTTCAGGTTAAAATAAACACTATTTTAACTGGCAAAGCCGTTTAGGTGATACTTTGTCCTACATATTTTCCCCCAAACCATTGGCATTGGCCTTAACAACTGTGTTTTGTGCTTTTCCAGCACTAGCTTTGGCTGCTTCTCCTCTTTCTATGGGTGAGGGTAATGTCTGTACCGCACCTCAGCGTCCGAAACACTTTGTCAAACCTGTGCAAAGCAGTGGTGAATCCAATCCGGGTACAGACGTAACGCGGGTTGTGGCTGATGACGTCAATGGACAATCACAAGTGCAAGTGCATGCCAAAGGCAATGTGATTATTGAACGTAATGATGTCACCCTGAACTCAGACTGGGCTGATTATGATCAGCAAAGCCAGATTATCAAAGCTGGAGACCATTTTACACTGGATAATGGTGAAAGCCGCGTCAGCGGCGAGCATGTAACTTATGACATGGCTAAAAGTACCGGAGTGGGTGATGCCGGCCGCTTTGAAATGGAAAAGGACAACCGTCGTCTACAAGGCGTTGGTGACGAAATACAGATGGGCGGTAAAAATCGCTATCGTTTGCAAAGTGCCAAGTTCAATACCTGTAATCCAGGTGATGACAGCTGGTATATTCGTTCCGGTAGTATTGATTTGGATTACGATAAAAACGTTGGTGTGGCTCGTAATGCAACACTGGTTTTTGGCGGAGTGCCTCTATTCTATACACCATGGATTGATTTTCCACTAAATGGCAGCCGTAAGAGCGGTTTTCTTGCTCCAACCATTAAGGGCGGTTCTGATGGTTTTGAGCTGATGACCCCCTATTATCTGAATCTGGCTCCGAATTATGATGCTACTATCCGACCCCATTTAATCAGTAGCCGCGGCATCCAACTCGGAGGTGATTTTCGCTATCTACAACCGAAATATCAGGGACAGCTTAGTGCTGACTGGGTACCCAGTGACCAGAAGAGTAGCCACAAAAATCGTGCTGAAGTAGATTTCACCCACACACAACAGCTAGCAAAAGGCTTAAGCGGTGGCATTGATTATCATCAGGTTTCTGATGATGATTACCGCCGAGATTTCTGGAGCGGTGATAGTGGTAGTGTAAATCTGAACCGACAGGCTTGGCTAAATTATCATCAAGATATATGGGGTGGTACATTTGACGGTAACCTGATGGTGCAAAAATATCAGACATTGGCTTCTACCAGTGGCTATAAAGATCAACCTTATTCACGCCTGCCACGCCTGTCTGCCACATGGAACCGTTACTTTGGCAACCATTACGCCGTAAATGTATATGCAGAAGCTACCCGATTTGAAGGCAAAGAAACGGGTCATAAAGATTGGCTGAATAAATATCCGAATGGTACGCGGCTGGTATTATTTCCATCTTTGACCGCTGATTACTCTACCACATGGGGATATGTACGGCCTAAGCTGAGTTTCCATGCCACACATTACGATATGAGCAAACAGAATAATCAGGATAAACGCAGCATGGATCGTGCAGTTCCTTTGCTCAGCGTAGATTCAGGTATGACGTTTGAGCGGTTGTGGAAAACTAAAAACATGCATAAAGGGTTTATTCAGACACTGGAACCACGCTTGTTCTATACATATATACCACGACGCAATCAAGAAGATATGCCCTTATTTGATACAGCTGAAAACAGTTTTACTTATGATCAGTTGTTCCGTGAAAACCGGTATTCCGGTCAGGATAGAATCAATGCGGCTAATTTTCTGACTACTGCATTGCAATCACGTGTATATGATAGTACTACTGGCATTGAACGATTTGCGGCCGGTATTGGCCAGCGTTTTTATTTTCAGGATGATAATGTTAAACTGAATGAAAACACTCCGAAAAACAAAGAACGCAAACGCTCAGACATGGTGGCTTTTGGTCGTGCGGCTCTGAGTAATCACATTACTGCTGAATCCAAATGGCATTACAATCAGGATCTGAAAACATCTGAAAGTTATAATTTTGGCATCCGCTACACGCCAAAACCTGGTAAAACCATTAGTGTTCGTTACAAATATGGTCGTGATGAAAATCTCTATGATGATGTTTATGGCAAAATGCGTTCTATTGATGTAGGAGTCCAGTGGCCGGTAAGCCGCAATTATTATCTTGTTGCGCGTCAAAATTATGATTTTGCTCACAGTGTCACCCTTAATCAGACCATTGGTCTGGAATATCAGAGTCCTTGCCACTGCTGGAGTGCGGGCCTAGTCGGTGCACGCTATACAGATGACTATAAAAAACGTAAAACCGCCGTATTATTTCAATTACAGTTGCGAGACCTGACCGGAGTGGGTAATGGTCCTCTTAGCCAGCTTGGTTCACAAATTCCCGGTTACAGCAATACTTACGAGGTAAAACATTAATGAAGCGCATACATAAATGGTTGGCAACAAGCATAATGGCCGTGGCCATTCCTTCTGCACTGGCACTAGATATCAAACCGGTTGATAACATTGTTGCTGTCGTCAATGATGATGTAATAACTAAGCAAGAGCTGGATTTGGTGACTAATCAGATGCGTTCACAACTGCCTAAAGGCAAATCAGTTAGTGCAGCTGATTTAGAGCAGCAGGCACTGGCACAATTGATACGCAAAGATTTATTGGTACAAGCGGCCAAACGTGCCAATATTCGTTTGAGTAATGCCGATGTAAATGAAGCAATTGAACAATTTGCCGCTCAGCGCCATATGACGGCTAAAGAGCTAATTCAGCGTATTGCCAAAGAAGGTATCAGTGAAAATCAACTGCGACGCACCATGACTGAAAATCTTTTAGCTCAAAAAATAGAGCAGAGTGAAGTGATGGGTAAAAGTCAGGTAAGTGATGCTGAAATTGATGATGCCATTGCCCGTGCTCAGCAGGATGGTCGTCCTTTACCACCTCCTATCACAGCATATTCTTATCATGTGCAACATATTCTTTTGAAAAATGATAATGATATTACTCGCAAACTGATTGAGCAGATTGCCCAGCAGGCACGTTCTGGTGCATCGTTTGAACAGTTAGCTCGCCAGTATTCTCAAGATGGCAGTGCTCAAAATGGTGGTGATTTGGGATGGATTATAGATGGTGAAACTGTCCCGCCGTTTGAGGCGGCTGTTAAATCTTTACAGCCGGGACAGATATCGATGCCAGTTCGTACTCAATTCGGATGGCATGTAATTCGATTGATTGATGTCAGAAGCAATGACACTCCAGCAGAACGTCAGCGTAATGGCATGCGTGCAGTGCTGGTGCAGGAAAAACGAGAACTATTATTACAGAATTTCCTGAAGCAATTGGAGGATCAGGCATATATCAATGTTCGACCTCAGGACTGAAAATGGTGAGAGGGGTGAATTTTTCTCATCAGCAGCCTGTGATTGCCATTACCAGTGGCGAGCCTTCAGGAATTGGTCCGGATATCTGTTTGGATCTGGCTGGCGCTGATTTGCCGGTACGCATTGTGGTTCTGGGTGATAAACGGCTGTTGGAGCAGCGGGCTGCATTATTGGGTAAACATATTTTTATTCAGTCTTATCAGCGAGATACTCAGCCGATAAAAGGAATGCTGGAAGTTTGTCATATTCCCGTACAAGTACCAGTGCAGGCCGGTTTATTGGATGTTCACAATGCAGATTATGTTTTGCAGTTGCTAAATAGAGCATATGCAGGTATTGAACAGGGTGAATTTGCGGCCATGGTCACTGCACCTGTACACAAAGGTATCATCAATGATAGCGGTATACCTTTCAGTGGACATACCGAATATTTGGCAGCAAAAAGTGATACGCCCTTAGTGGTTATGATGCTGGCTGGAGGCGGTTTGAAAGTAGCTCTGGCTACAACTCATTTACCATTGCGAAAAGTAGCTGATGCGCTGACGGCTGAATTATTGACAGAAGTTCTTATTATCCTGCATCGTGACTTACAGCATAAATTTGGTCTGTCACAGCCACGCATTCTTGTTGCCGGACTCAATCCGCATGCCGGAGAAAACGGACATTTGGGACATGAAGAAAATACTATTATCACTCCTGTGATTAAGAAGTTGCAACAGCAAAATATGCAAGTCAGCGGCCCTTTTCCAGCAGATACACTATTTCAGCCATTTATGCTTAAAGAAGCAGACGCGGTTTTGGCTATGTATCATGATCAGGGACTGCCTGTATTAAAATATGCCAGTTTTGGCGAAGGAGTGAATATCACTCTGGGATTACCATTTATACGTACTTCAGTAGATCATGGTACTGCTCTGGACCTTGCCGGGACGGGGAAAGCCAGCAGCAGCAGTTTATTTGCGGCGGTCAGCAGTGCGATTGAAATGTGTCACAGAAGTAAGTTCGAATAATGCACTTACCCGTAATTGATAAATACGGGCAGACATCATAAAATCAGATTAACGTACGGCATGGAAAATACTGATATGGCTACGCCGTTTATTGAAATGAAGGATGTGGTTTTTGCCTATGGCGATCGACCCATTCTTAAAAACATAAATTTTAAGCTGGAGCAAGGCAGTTTTACCGCAATCATGGGCAGTTCTGGTAGCGGTAAGACCACCTTGCTACGCTTGATTACTGGTCAGATTACCGCGCAGCAGGGACAGGTGCTGATTAATGGCCGCGATATTGCTAAATTCAGCCGCGAAGAGTTGTATCATCATCGCCGCAATATGGGTGTTCTGTTTCAGTTTGGTGCGCTGTTTACAGATTTGTCGGTTTTCGATAATGTGGCTTTTCCGATGCGCGAACACACTGATTTACCAGAAAGCATGATTCATGATCTGGTAATCATGAAGCTGAATGCGGTAGGTTTGCGTGGCGTAGAAAAATTAATGCCGTCCGAACTTTCCGGCGGTATGTCCCGCCGAGTGGCACTAGCACGCACTATTGCACTTGATCCGGCCTTATTGCTATATGATGAGCCATTTACCGGTCTGGATCCAATTTCGCTGGGTGTGATAGCAGGCTTGGTAAGTAAAGTAAACAAAGCTTTGCAAACCACGAGTGTAATGGTGACACACGATATACAGCAATCACTGGATATAGCCAGCCATGTGGTTTTTCTGGCACATGGGGAAATTATTTTTTCCGGTTCACCACACCAAATGCGTGAACTGGATTCACCATGGGTAAATCAGTTTATACATGGTCAGGCTGACGGGCCGGTGGCATTTCGCTATCCGGCAACCACTACCTTACAACAGGATTTAGACATCGCGTGATGAAAGCTATAGAAGAACTGGGTGCAAAAACCCTCAGTTTTGTCCAGCACCTTGGGCGCGCCACTTTATTTCTGTTTGCTGCGTTATTGCGCAGCGGAACAGTGTTACGCCGGCCGGGACTGATGATAAGGCAAATGTATTTTTCTGGGGTACTTTCCATTATCATCATTGCCGTATCTGGCCTGTTTGTCGGTATGGTGCTGGGATTACAAGCTTATACACAGCTGGCGAAATTTAAATCGGCTGATATATTGGGATATATGGTGGCTGCTGCTATGCTGCGCGAACTGGGACCTGTACTGGCAGCTATTCTATTTGCTAGCAGCGCAGGAGGTGCCATGACCAGTGAAATCGGGCTAATGAAAACAACAGAGCAGCTTGAAGCCATGAATGTTATGGCCATTGATCCAGTGGCTAGAGTTGTGGCACCACGGTTTTGGGCAGGTGTGCTCTCCATGCCTTTGTTGGCTTCCATCTTTAATGTGGCCGGTGTCTATGGTGCTTATCTGATCGGCGTAAAATATTTTGGTATGGATGACGGTGTATTTTGGGGGCAGATGCAGAATAATCTGGATTTCTATTATGATGTGGTAAACGGCCTGATTAAATCGCTGGTATTTGGTGTGATCGTCACACTGATTGCAGTTTATCAGGGTTTTTATGCACAACCTACTTCAGAAGGTATTCTGCGTGCCAATACACGAACCGTGGTATCCAGCTCCCTGACCATTCTGGCAGTGGATTTTATGCTGACCGCACTGATGTTTACCAAATAAGATATGGATTAACAGGATAATGATATGAAAAAAAACAGTCTAGAAATGCTGGTTGGTCTATTTGTCTTAATAGGCATCGTGGCAATATTGTTTTTATCTTTTCGTGTAGCAGGCGGAAATGGTATCGGTTCTTCACAGCCTACTTATACTTTATCTGCATCATTCAGTGATATTGGAGGGCTCAAAGCACAGGCCCCAGTTAAAGCTGCTGGTGTAGTGGTAGGACGGGTAGACAAAATAGTACTTGATCCAAAAACCTATTGGGCAAAAGTAACTTTAAAAATTGATAAACAGTACCAATTTAGCACAGATACTTCTGCGCAAATTCTGACATCCGGATTACTCGGTGATCAGTATGTGGGGTTGGAGCAGGGTGGAGATCCAGATAATCTTGCCGACGGAGATACCATTACCATTACTAGCTCTGCTTTGGTACTGGAACAGCTTATTGGGAAATTTATGACCAACTTTGCTGAAGGCAACGCTAAAGATGATCACAAAAAAACGGCTGACAGCACTGCTGCCAGTGAATAAAAGCAATTGAAGTTGTAAAACTAATAAAATTTAATTTTAAGGCTTATTTATAATGAAACTAAACAAATCTAAATTTTTGGGTGCATTAAGCATTTGTATCATGAGTATCAGCATGGCTATTGCTTCGCCACAACAGGCTGTAGGCCAGCTAAAGGAGAATGCTACTCAAGTACTGAATATACTGGGGGCCGCTAATGGTAAAAATGACGAGCAGGTACGGCGTCAGGCGGAAAATTATGCCATTCCTTATTTTGATTTTGAACGCATGACTGCTCTGGCTGTCGGAGCACCTTGGCGTACTGCTACACCTGCCCAGCAACAGGATCTGACAAAAGAATTTAAAACACTACTGATTCGTACCTATTCCGGTACCATGCTCAAATTCAGAAACGCAAAAGCGAATGTTTACAACAATCCTGTTGTTAATAAAAAAGGGCGTGAAATTATTGTACGTGTGGATGTCACTACTCCTAACAGTAAGCCAGTACGTATGGATTACACAATGTATCAGTCTGGCAATATGTACCGGATTTATAATGTTGCTGTAGAAGGAGCCAGCCTGGTTACTGTATACCGTAACCAATTTAATCAGACCATCAGCCAGAAAGGTATTGACGGTCTGGTAGCTGAGTTACGCGCTAAAAACGGTAGATAATTATGCAAACCACTGTGCAGGGAAAAACCCTGATGATTCATGACAAAGTCACCATGAGTACAGTAGGAGAGAACGATTATAAGCAGTTCAGTGACTGTATCCGCAGTGGTAAAGTTGAAAAAGTGGATGTCAGTGGGGTGACCGAAGCCGATTCAGCCTGTGTAGCTTTACTCGTGGCTGCTAAAAGATTGGCACACAGACAGAAATTTATGTTGCACATCGCAGGTGTACCGGCAGGGCTGATTACCCTAATGGCACTGTACGGTGTAGAGGAATCGTTACAATGAGTAAAAAAAAATTACTGGCTACCACACTGTTGTTGTTTCTGTGTCAGGCGGGCTGGGCTGAAGATCAGCCCTATAAAGATCCGTATGAAGGTTATAACCGGGTGATGTTTAATATCAACGATCACTTGGATCAATATATCATGACACCTGTTGCACGTGGATATCGTAAAGTTACACCTTCTCCGGTACGAACCGGAGTGAACAACTTTTTCAATAATCTGCGAGATGTAGTTAGTTTCGGCAGTAATCTGCTGCGACTGGATATTGAGAAAGCCAGTACAGATTTTGTTCGGGTAGGGATCAATACTACTTTTGGTTTGGGTGGATTATTGGATATTGCTGACGCAGGCCAAATTCCAAATAATAAAAATACTCTTGGTGACACATTTGCTTCTTGGGGCTGGAAAAACAGTAATTATTTTGTTTATCCGATATTTGGACCGTCTACTGTGCGCGATAGTATTGGCAGCACTATTACAGACGCCTTTCCTGTTGAAAATGCCATTTTTAAGGATGATGCTGTACGTTGGAGTCTGGCCGGATTGAATGGTGTTGCCACTCGTGAAAGCTTACTGGATGTAACTGACAGTTTGAATGATGCTGCGTTGGATCGTTACACTTATATGCGTGATGTGTATATGAAATTACGCAATAAGCAGGTAGGAGGAACACTGTTTCCAGATGATGACGATGACGACGATGATGATATCGATACTCTGGTGGCTCCTGACAGTGATGCAGCTAATACTCAGCCGCAATCTGCAAAACAGGTTGACCAAGCTCCGGTTGTGAAAGCCGATAAAGCAGCTGTTTCTACTGACAACACTGCTGCTGATAAGGCTGAAACTATTTCAGATGAATCAGCCGATAAAACTCAACCAGATAGTGCAGCGACATCTGTTTCATCTTACTGGGATATGCACTAAATCTGTGTTAATGTCTTTTTAAAACGCCAGTTATTAATTGAAATTCAGCTTATAGCACAACAGGAATACAAATATGTATGAAGTTAACCGCAGTGTATTTTTGCTTGTACCGCTTGATCCTTTTTGGATATGGCTGCAAAATCTGCCGAATATAGATCTGGATGAATTGTCACTTGAAATATTACAGCAGGACGCAAATGCTTATCTGACTTCTGCCTGTGAAGATATAGATGACTTGTGGGTGGAAATAGAAGAACGTTATCAGGATATCTTTGCTGCAGAGCTGGCGGACTGGTGTGAGGATGAAAATCTCTGGCCAGCCATAAATCTGGAGATATTTAAAAGCTGGTTTGGAATAAAAATTTCCACAGTAGTCACTGATTTAGCACAGGAAGAACTGGCGCGAGAAGCTTTTGTACCAATTACCTTGAATTAAACTAGAGAAATCATTTATTAAAAAAGCCAATGTTATGCATCGGCTTTTTTGCATTGCCTGACTGTTCTCAGCCCTTATTCTGTTGTATTGAAAAATCCTTTTGCTTATCTGTTAAACTATATTCTCTTACCAATACTTTAATCCTAATAACATGATTTAAAATATCACACCTAATGTATACCCAAAATTTCAAAACGGTTTGTCCACCGTATAGATTCGGAATTTATCCATATGCAGTACAGTAGTAAGTCGATATCGCGTCGACATTTGCTTCTAGCAGGCAGTGCAGCGGTATTTGGAGCAACTCTACCTCGCTTTGCTATGGCTGGTGCACAACGCGAGGAAACTCTTTCTGATGATGTGGCTTCTGTAATGCGGAATGCGGTCAGCAATGCTAATCCCCCACGGCTTATATTTGCTTCTGCAGCAGAGGCAAATCGTTGGTTAAACGCGATGTCAACAAGACTGACGCCATATGTTCCAGATGATTATGCGCGCAAACGTTTACTGACTAATATTCAATACGAATCCATGCGCGCCGGTCTGGATACGCAGGTAATACTCGGTCTGATAGAAGTAGAAAGCCGTTTCCGACAATATGCAATTTCCGGCGTTGGCGCACGCGGTTTAATGCAGGTTATGCCATTCTGGGTCAGACAGATTGGGCGGCCGGAACATAACTTATTCGATATTCGCACTAACTTACGCTATGGTTGTACCATTCTGCGATATTATCGCAATCGTGAGAATGGTAATATGGCTCGCGCACTTGCGCGGTATAATGGTAGTTTAGGCCGGACTACTTATTCAAATGCGGTTATCAGCGCTTGGCAGCGGCACTGGCAATGGGCGTGAACCCATTCTGCAATAGCACAGATTTACTTTTAACATGGGTTGTCCTGCAAGACAGCCTGCACTTATTATTAGGAAACCACCATGTCTGTTAATAAAGTCATCCTGGTTGGCCGTTTGGGTCGAGACCCTGAAACGCGTTATATGCCTAGTGGCGATGCCGTAACCAACTTTTCCATTGCTACTGATGAACAGTGGCGTGACCGTAATGGCGAGCGCCAGACCCGAACCGAATGGCACAATATCACGCTGTTTGGCAAACTGGGCGAAATTGCCAGCCAGTATCTGCGCAAGGGAAGTCAGGTATTTATCGAAGGCCGAATCCAGAGCCGTAAATATAGTGGTAAG
Organism: Snodgrassella sp. B3088; assembly: GCF_026535815.1. NCBI lineage: Bacteria > Pseudomonadati > Pseudomonadota > Betaproteobacteria > Neisseriales > Neisseriaceae > Snodgrassella > Snodgrassella sp. B3088. The sequence goes on along the minus strand of NZ_JAFNPG010000004.1, from coordinate 127,001 downwards.
GATGGAATCGAACGAACGGCTTATGACATCATCGGAAGTGAAATGAAAATGCTGGGTAGCCGCAATGATACAGGCGCTGCAAGTGGCAGCTATGATCAGATGGGCGGCGGAGCTGATTACGCTCAGGGTGGTAATTTTAGTCAGGCTGGCTATGATGCTGCACCTGCCGCCTCTAGCCCACCACCGGCTGCTCCACGTCGTCAGGCTCCACGTCCAGCACCTGCACCGGCACCAATAGATGATATTGATGATGATATCCCATTTTAATCTTGATTTTTTTGTTGCCTCTTATCTGAATCAGCAATTTGAAATTTCAAATCTATGAAGATTTTGCCTTTTGGATGAATTGTCCAAAAGGCATTTCGTTTAACCACAGCTGAAAATGATATTTATAAATTAAATACGGTTGATAAATTGTATATTTAAGCTATAAATTATTGATATTTGTATTGTAAATACAAATTTTGCACTATTCGATATTAGCTAATAGTAGAGAAATTATCCTAACAATTATAAAACATTATAATAAATGAATATTTTTTTACTCTCAAACCAAATTGACGATAAATTATTCAATAAATATAGCGAGTATTATTGGTAGCGAATTTTTGGGATTTTGTACTGAGTAGTGCAAATTTCTATATAAAAATTTTTATTTTCTTAATCATTTTATTCATGCCTGTTAATGTAAATTTAATCCTATGTATCAATTTGTTTTAACCAGCAGTGTATTGTACTGATTCACTTCAGCCAAGAAATTCAAAGAGCAAGAGAAACAGTAAGTATTTGGGAGTATTAGTCTAAGATAATTAAGTTGAAGTTTGCCTATGTGGGTTTAATTTTTGCTTAAATATGTGTCAGAAATAACTAAATTAAGTTTAAATACTAATGTGAGCTCGATGACTATGATGTGCAGGCTGCCTTGGTTGTAACCATTGCTATTTTTTATACTGGTCTGCTAAAATAGCATACATGGAACAGCGCAAGCCGCCAGAATCGGGCGGCTTGCTTTTTGTTATTAATACGAAATACCGCAAGTGTATTTAGCTGTGGTATCTTGGAGAAATATGATGCAAAAAATTCCGTTGACCATATTGGGCGCTGATTTGCTGAAACAGGAACTACAAGAACTGAAGAGCGTGGCTCGTCCGGCGGTAATTGAAGCGATTGCTGAAGCTCGTTCGCATGGGGATTTGTCCGAAAATGCAGAATATGAAGCGGCCAAGGAAAAACAGGGTTTTATTGAAGGTCGTATTGCAGAAATTGAGCACAAGTTGTCTCTAGCACATATTATCGACCCGAAAGAAACCAATGCCGATGGTAAGGTGGTATTCGGTGCTACTGTGAAAATGCAGGATCTGGAAACTGAGGAAGTGGTGAGTTATCAGATTGTTGGAGAAGATGAAGCCGATATCAAACAGGCTAAGATTTTTGTTGGTTCGCCGATAGCACGTGCACTCATTGGTAAGGAAGAAGGCGATGTGGCTGAAGTTCAGGCACCGGGTGGGGTGCGTGAATACGAAATTCTGGAAGTTTTCTATATTTAATCAGCCTGCTAAGCGCTGATTTTTTCTTCCGGTTAAATGCCGCCGCTCAAATAACTAAGCGATTCATAGAATGAATCGCTTTTTGTTTATTCATTTTTTTCGGTTTTGCGTCGATATAACACCAGCTGTTTGCCTATATGTTGTATCAGTTCAGCGCCTGTTGCAGAGCACAAAGCTTCGGCAATAGCGATGCGTGCTGTGCGGTCGTCACCTGCCACTTGTACTTTAATCAGTTCGTGTGCATCCAGATTGCGGCTGGTTTCTGTGATGATTTCTTCTGTTAATCCGTTCTGGCCAATCAGTACCACTGCATGTAGCTGATGTGCACGCGCTTTCAATGCCATTTTATCTTTGCTGTTTAATTTGTCAGTTGCCATTTAAGTTTCCATATCGCTGTATCGGCTAATTGGTTGAGCAGATACACAGGTTAAGTTCAGATTGAGCTATTCTAATTGAGGCGGACAAATTTTTATAGTTAATATCTATCTCTTTCTATGAAAAAAGGATAATGTAGGTCTGTCCTGATTTGCAATGGGTAATTGGTAAAACATGGGTTTTTTGTAAGATTAAAGAATTTGTTATTTATATAATTTGAGGCTGGCTGATGTAGCCTACATGTTTTTAATTGTGCTTAATTTCGCGGTTTTACACGGGCTAAGCTCTGTATTCTGTTGCGATTTCACGATACAATGATGGAGTTTTTTCAAGAATTTGTATCATGGGTGTTCGTTCTAAATCTTCCAGTGCATGGCTCAATGAGCATGTAAATGATCATTATGTTCATCTGGCACAAAAAGAGGGCTATCGAGCTCGTGCAGCCTATAAGTTGCTGGAAATCAATGAAAAAGATCATCTGATAAAGTCTGGTGCGGTAGTGGCTGACCTTGGCAGTGCGCCAGGTAGCTGGTCGCAGGTTGCCGTGAAGCTGGCTGGGAAGCAGGGCAAGGTTTTTGCGTTGGATATTCTGCCCATGGAACCGGTGGCTGGGGTGGAATTTATTCAAGGTGATTTCCGGAATAATGATGTTCTGCAGCAGTTTGAAAGTTTGCTAGCCGGCTGTGCGTTAGATCTTGTAATTTGTGATATGGCACCCAATATGTCAGGCAATAACATTACTGATCAGGCACGCAGTTTGTATCTTGCTGAGCTGGGTCTGGAGTTTGCGCAGGCACATCTGAAACAAAATGGAGATTTCCTAGTGAAGGTGTTTCAGGGCAGTGGTTTGCAAGAGTTTCAGCGGCTAATGAAAAACAGCTTTGCACAGGTTATGATTCGTAAGCCTAAAGCTTCACGAGACCGCTCTAGTGAGATTTATCTGCTTGGCCGCGGTAAAAAACAGTTGTGACGGCCTGTGCCTGTGTAGGTTTGGGTCAGATTCACTATTCTAAACAACAATTATTTAACCTCCTTAGGAGTTTGTGACAGTGCGGAATACCGTAAAGAATCTTTTGGTCTGGCTGGTGCTGGCGCTTGTGCTTATGGCCGCATTCAATGCCATCACTGAGAAAAAAGAGAGTAAACATCAGATTGAATACTCTCAATTTATTCAGCAGGTTAACAAGGGTGAGATTGCTAGCGTAAATATTGAAGGTTCGGTGATTAATGGCTTCCAAGTTAAAGGCTTGCGCAATGATAAATCAGCCTTTACGACTAATGCGCCGACTCCGCTGGAAACTAATTTTGTTAGTAATCTGATGGCGAAAAATATTCGTGTCAATGTGATTCCGGAAGAAAAACCGGGATTTCTGACTAATCTATTTTTCAGTCTTTTGCCAGTATTGCTGCTGATCGGGGTATGGTTCTATTTTATGCGCTCTATGCAGGGTGGCGGCGGCGGAAAAGGCGGTGCCTTTTCTTTCGGTAAAAGCCGTGCCCGTTTACTGGATAAAGAAGCCAATAAAATTACCTTTGCCGATGTGGCCGGGTGTGATGAGGCCAAAGAAGAAGTTCAGGAAATTGTGGATTATCTGCGTGCACCGCAACGCTATCAGACGCTGGGTGGCCGTGTGCCCCGTGGTATTCTGATGTGTGGTAGTCCTGGTACTGGTAAAACTTTGCTGGCTAAGGCAATTGCCGGAGAGGCTCAGGTACCTTTTTTCAGTATTTCCGGTTCTGATTTTGTAGAAATGTTTGTTGGTGTGGGTGCTTCACGTGTGCGCGATATGTTCGAACAGGCAAAGAAAAATGCTCCGTGTATTATTTTCATCGATGAAATTGATGCAGTCGGCCGCCAGCGCGGTGCTGGTCTAGGTGGTGGTAATGATGAACGTGAGCAGACATTAAATCAGCTGCTAGTAGAAATGGATGGTTTTGAAAGCAATACAACCGTTATTGTGATTGCTGCTACTAACCGTCCGGATGTGCTGGATCCGGCACTGATGCGTCCTGGTCGCTTTGACCGTCAGGTTGTGGTTCCTTTGCCTGATATTCGTGGCCGTGAACAGATTCTAAAAGTGCATGCTAATAAAGTACCGCTGGATCAATCAGTGGATCTACCGGTTCTGGCACGTGGTACGCCTGGATTTTCCGGTGCTGATCTGGCCAATTTGGTGAATGAGGCTGCGCTGTTTGCTGGTCGTCGCAACAAAACTAAAGTAGACATGAGCGACTTTGAGGATGCTAAAGATAAAATTTATATGGGACCGGAACGTCGCTCTATGGTGATGCATGAGGACGAGAAAAAAGCTACTGCTTACCATGAATCCGGTCATGCAGTGGTTGCAGAAACGCTGGACTATACTGACCCTGTGCATAAAGTAACGATTATGCCGCGCGGTCGTGCATTAGGTCTGACTTGGCAGTTGCCGGAACGTGACCGTATCAGTATGTATGAAGACCAGATGTTGAATCAGATTTCCATTCTGTTTGGTGGTCGTATCGCGGAGCAGCTGTTTATTGGTCGCGTGTCTACCGGTGCTTCTAACGACTTCGAACGGGCGACTCAGATTGCGCGAGAAATGGTGACGCGTTATGGGATGTCGAAGAAGATGGGGCCGGTGGTTTATGGTGAAAATGAGAATGAAGTATTCCTTGGCCGTTCCGTAACGCAGTCGAAAAATATTTCTGAAAAAACCATGCAGGAAGTGGATGCTGAAGTGCGGCGTATTCTTGATGAGCAATATGAAGTTGCTTATAAGATTTTGGATGAAAACCGTGACAAGATGCATACCATGGCTAAAGCTCTGATTGAGTGGGAAACCATTGATCGTGATCAGGTACTGGAAATTATGGCTGGTAAGCAGCCCAGTCCACCAAAGGACTACAGCGATAATGTTGTAAAAGAAGCTGAAACCGAGCAGCCTGTAGCAGAAGCTTCAGCTAGTGAAAATGCGCATGTACCGGCGGACACAGCTGATGCTGGCTCGAAAGCGCCTGAACCAGAGCAGAAGTCAGAGCAATAATATATTTGTTTTTCAACGGCAGCCAAAGCTGCCGTTTTTTACATCTGTAAGTAGTATTGTTTACCATTTTTCATAGTATGAGATTTGGTTATTTTTCCAATATTTAGCCTTGTGAATGATGATGTTATGAGCTGGTAATAAAAGCTAATTGAGCGAAATACGAAAATTCGTCTAGGTGATAAGTATATGTAATTTAATTTATATTCACAGGCTATTGATAGGCTTCTGGTCTTTGGGTAAGAATGAATTGCCTTTTTTCAGTATGAGAAGGACACTAAGTACAAAAGTTTGATGTACCGGCAATGATGCTTAGCTGTATTAGTAAGAAAATAATTAAGGTGTAGTGTTATTAATTAGTGCAGAAAGATAGTAATTAGTTATGAATAATTTGAAGCATGCTTACTGGCAGTGTGGCCGATTTCAAATAGATTTGAAGCAGCCAAAAATCATGGGGATTGTTAATTTAACGCCGGACTCTTTTTCTGATGGTGGTCGTTACAATACTTCACTGACCGTGGCTCTGAATCATGCGGAACAATTACTGAAAGACGGGGCAGATATTTTAGATGTTGGCGGCGAAAGCTCGCGTCCGGGTTCTGATTATGTTTCCCCGGAGGAAGAATGGGCTCGGATTGAACCACTATTGCGTGAATTAAGAAGATGGAATGTGCCGGTAACGGTGGATACACGGCGGGCATGGGTGATGCGCCGATTACTCGAAGCACAACTGGCTGATGGTATCAATGATATTCAGGCACTTGAAGATGCTGATGCGGTGACGGTGCTGTCTCAGCAGCCGGATGTGGGTGTGTGTTTGATGCATATGCAGGGAAAACCGGAAAATATGCAGCATAATCCGGTATATGAAGATGTGGTGGCCGAAGTGGGAAGTTATCTACACCGACGAGTGCAAGTATGTGAACAGGCAGGAATTAGCCGTGAGCGGATGACGATAGATCCTGGCTTTGGTTTTGGTAAAACGCTGGAGCATAATATTGCTTTGATGCAGCATTTTGCTACATGGCAGGAAATGAGCGGCTGTCCGGCTTTGATTGGTGTATCGCGTAAAACGATGATTGGTCTGCTGACGGCTGAAAGCGAGCCGCAACAGCGAGTAGCAGGCAGTGTAGTGGCTGCGGTAGCCGCAGTGGCACGCGGAGCAGCTATTGTGAGAGTCCATGATGTGCGCGAAACAAGGCAGGGTTTACAGATATGGTCTGCCTTGGGCTTTGGTGTTTAGTTTAGCCACTTTAATCAATATGGTTCCGCTTTTATGTTTTGTTAAAACATTTGGGTAATGAATAAGCGTAGGTTTGGCAGAAAATGGTTTTTTATGCTGGCATTTGGTACGCAAGATTTCCTGAACCAATCTACAGAATAAGTATTCTGCACATTTGTAAGGCGAATATTGATTGGGTAAATAGTATGCTGTAGATAAAATGGCTTGTTTTTGAGGTTTCAAATACCATTTTATTTACTGACTGAACAGGCGTGCCTGTTCTACAATAACAATTTTGTTTTATTTGGTCGGAGCAGGTAATGGCAAAGAAATATTTCGGTACGGACGGGGTGCGAGGTGAGGTTGGTAAGTTTCCGATTACGCCTGAATTTGTACTGAAATTGGCTTATGCGGCAGGTCATGTGCTGGTGCAGCATGGAACGGATCATCAACCCACTGTACTGATTGGTAAGGATACCCGTATCTCTGGCTATATGCTCGAGGCTGCGATGGAGGCTGGTTTTACTGCAGCTGGTGTTAATGTACTGCTTACCGGACCTTTGCCTACCCCAGGTGTAGCATATCTGACTCGTGCTTTACGTCTGGATTGTGGGGTGATGATTTCAGCTTCGCACAATCCTTACCATGATAATGGTATTAAATTTTTTGCAGAGGGCGGAATAAAGCTGAGCGATCATCTGGAGCTGGAGATTGAAGCTGAGTTGGAAAAACCGATGCAGACAGTGCCATCCAGCCAGCTTGGCCGTGCGCGGCGTATTAATGGCGCTGTTGATCGTTATATTGAATTTTGTAAGTCCACTTTTCCAAGCCATCTTAATCTGCGCGGCCTTAAGTTGGTGATTGATACTGCCAATGGTGCTGCTTATGATGTGGCGCCGAAAGTTTTCCATGAATTGGGTGCCGATGTGGTGTGCATCGGTGATAAACCGGATGGTTATAATATTAATCAGAAAATCGGCGCTACTTATACAAAATCACTTCAGGCAGCTGTATTGCAAAACGAAGCAGATTATGGTGTTGCGCTGGATGGAGATGGTGATCGTCTGATGATGGTGGATAGAACCGGCAAAGTCTACGATGGTGATGCGCTAATCTATGTTATTGCCAAGGCACGTGCGGCTTCTGGTTGTTTGCATGGCGGAGTGGTGGGTACCGCAATGACGAATCTGGCGATGGAGCAGGCATTTAGTAAGCAAGGAATAGATTTTGTCCGTGCTAAAGTGGGTGACCGATATGTTCTGGAGCAGCTGCATCAGCATCGATGGTGGCTAGGTGGAGAAGCCTCAGGCCATATCGTTTGTCTGGATAAACATAACACTGGTGATGGCATTATTGCAGCTTTACAGGTCTTTGCAGCCATGCAGGAATTGGAGCTGGATTTGGCCAGTATACTGACGGATTGGCAGCCTTTTCCGCAAACGATGATTAATGTGCATATTGAGCCTGGGCAGGACTGGCAGAGTGTGGCTAATCCCGTGGCAGATGAGGTATCAGTAGAATTGGGTGAAGATGGCCGGGTAGTTCTGCGTCCTTCAGGTACGGAACCGGTGGTGCGGGTAATGGTTGAAGCACGCCAGAATGAAGTTGCGCGGCAGGCTGCAGAAAAAATTGCTGCTGCGATTGAAGCAGGTGCGGCTGACAGAATCTGTCCGGCCGGATAGAAGGAAGAACGGACATTTTATGTTTGCTTTGCTGGAAGCTTTTTTTACTGAGTATGGCTATGCTGCGGTCTTTCTGGTGCTGGTAGCCTGTGGCTTCGGTGTGCCGGTACCGGAAGATCTAACGCTGGTTGCCGGAGGGGTAATCGCAGGACTAGGCCATGCACACGTCCACACAATGTTTTTGGTGGGTATGGCTGGTGTGCTGGTGGGCGACGGCTTGATGTTTACAGCCGGACGGGTGTTTGGCCATCGTATTCTGAAATTCCGTTTCGTACAGCGGGTGATGACACCAAAGCGTTATGCTCAGGTACAGGATAAGTTTGATAAATATGGTAGTCGAGTGCTGTTTTTTGCCCGTTTTCTGCCCGGATTGCGCACGCCGATTTATATCACTGCAGGTGTCAGTGGTAAGGTGTCGATTCTGAAATTTTTACTGATGGATGGTCTGGCAGCGATGATTTCAGTACCGGTATGGGTATATTTAGGTGAATATGGTGCGGAGAATATTGATTGGCTAATGCATAAAGTACATCAGTTTCAGGCTGTGGTATATTTGCTTATTGCTGTAGGTGTGCTGGCTTTGATGTATTACTGGTGGAAAAAACGACAGCGTATTCAATTCTTTAAACGTAAAATTGCTGAAATTCGTGAACGTAGGCGCACGCGTAAACAGCAGCGTCAAGACTTGAAATAAGTTTGATAGTATAAAAAAGACAGTTTGCGAACTGTCTTTTTTATTGGTTGCAGCTGAATGATTTATTTGTTTTGACCGATTTTGCTCTCACGACCGCTAAACAGATTTTTTATGTTGCTTTTGTGACGGTAGAGTACAAGTAAATCAATCACCACTACTGCATATACCCAGCTGGTGTGTGGTATCAGCCACCAAGCGATAAAAGGGCTAATCAGGGTAGCGATTAGCGCAGCCAGTGAAGAAACTTTGAAACCAAAGGCCATAATGAGCCATACACCGGCACAGAGTAAGGCAGTAGGCCATGATAGAGCAAGAAGTATACCCAATGCTGTGGCCACGCCCTTGCCACCTTTGAATTTGAAAAATACTGGCCACATATGGCCGAGTAGAACTGCAATAGCTGTGATAGCGATGGTATTGTTACTTAATTGCCATGCTGTCTGGAAATGGATGGCCAGCCACACAGCCAGCCATCCTTTCAGTGCATCTCCAAGCAAGGTCAGGGCAGCGGCACTTTTTCTGCCACTGCGCAAGACATTGGTGGCTCCAGGGTTGCCGGAACCGTAGCTGTGCGGGTCAGGCATGCCCATGCAACGCGACACAATCACGGCAAAAGACAGGGAACCGAGCAAATAAGCTCCGATAATCGCAAAGTAATTGGCCATAAAATGGTTTCTTTAGTCTACAATCTGAGGGTTTGCATTTTAGCTCAGAGGGTTGTACATGGATACTATCTTTTTACATGGCATGACTGCGCAGACGCTGATTGGGGTTTATCAGTGGGAGCGCCAGCAGCGACAGACGTTGCTGTTGGATCTGGATATCGGTACTGATTTCCGTCAGGCTGCACAAAGCGATAATATTGACGATACAATTCATTACGCCAAAGTGGTAGAAAATTTGCGCGAAGCACTGGCTGAAGAGGAGTTTCTATTGCTGGAAGCGCTGGCTGAATATGTAGCGCAATTTATACTGACGCGATTTGGTGCCTTGTGGGTACGAGTTAAAGTGATAAAACCGGGTATTTTGGCTGGTGTTAAAGAGGTTGGTGTATTAATTGAGCGCTCGCGTCTGGCGGTCTGAACGGGCAGAACCCAGTGGTAGGTGTTGTTGAGGAAAAGATATGTCTGCTCTGATATGGACTGTAGCAAAGATGAAGGCATGGGAAGATGAACAAAACCGAACTGGTCTGAGCTATGCCCGAATGATGGAACATGCTGGCAGTCGCGCTGCTGCTGATTTGATGAACCGTTTTTCTTATCCTCAGCATACGCTGGTACTTTGTGGTAGAGGTAATAATGCAGGTGATGGTCTGGTGCTGGCTCGTATATTGTCCGAACACCACTGGCCGGTGACAATTATGTGGTTGCAAGGGCAGCAATTGTCACCTCTGGCAGAGGTAAATAGGGCTCGATTGCCTGCAGCGGTGGTTTATGCCGAGCTTATGCAGTTAAACAAAGTGTTGCCAGAAATGCAGCTGATAGTGGACGCGGTGTATGGAACTGGATTCAGAGGTGAGCTGCCTGAGGTGGTAAGGCAGTGTTTTGCTACTGTGGCGCAAGCCAGTGTATTCAGGGTGACACTGGATATACCCAGTGGTGTGGCCGGAGATGGGGATAAAGTAGCTGCTGGCAGTTTTCAGGCACAACTGACTTATGCTTTTCAGGCATTAAAACCGGCTCACTGCTTGGCACAGGCAGTGCCTTTATGTGGTGAGATACAGTGCATTGACTTATCTGACTGATGCCACTGGCCTGCTGCTGCACCATGCCTGATAACATTGCGCCATGTGCAGTAACATAGCTGCGGTGGCTCCCCATATATGCCGTTGTTGATGGTGTAAATGATAAACTGGAAACCAAAGTTGTTGGTATTGAAAAGTGCTTTGCTGATACAGACTACTATCCAGAACAATGGACAGGGGCACAGCAAATATGTCACTAACTTCAGCCTGATTGGCTTGCCAATGTAATTGTGCTTTACTCCAGGCCAGTACTGGCACGACTTTGAATCTGCTGGGTAGATAACAAGGTGGTAGTGTGCCCGCCAGATGCCACTGGCTGGAATTCAATCCGATTTCTTCTTTACTTTCGCGCAGTGCGGCGCAGATTGGGGTTTCATTAGCTTCCAGTTGTCCACCAGGAAAAGCAATTTGTCCGCTATGCTGCCGCAACTGCTGACTGCGCTGACTGAGCCAGATTTGTGGCGTGCCTTGGTTCCAGTCGAAGGGCATGAGCACTGCAGCTTGTCGATAGGTAACAGATAACTGACGCAAGGATTGCTGGGGTTGGTTTAGTAGAGTATGCGCAGATGTATGATTACTGGCGTAATGCAAGAATTGGTTGAGGCTGTCTGTTGTGGGAAACATAATATTGGCTAGTATGTGTATTTATATAATATATATATGTTTTGTGCTTAAATAGCCAGAAGCGATGCAGATAAGCAATGGATAAAGCGAAATGATCAAATTAAATTTGATTGTAGCTTTGAATAATTTAGTTGGATCCAGAAGGCTTTAACTATAACATGTTAATATATTAGATAAATATGAGCATGAATTAAACGCATCAGGAAGTTTGCATTATATGTGGCAGTATGATGTACGTTAGGCAGCTCAGAAATTACGCAATGAAAAAAGTTAAAACATGTTTACAAACGTCGTGATTTGCCCTGAGAACTGAATGAATTTTAACAGTTAAAATGATTTATTATTCAGTAAAAGCAAACCCTAGCTGCAGTTGCTTTTATTAATTCTGGCAACATTAGCTTTGCTACGGGTAAACGAGTGCTTGCTGATGGCTTCAACTCGCTATAATGTACGCGAATATTGGGCTTCGGTGCGTTTTTGTCGCAGGTAGTAGTCAAATATCATGGCGATGTTGCGTATCAGCAGACGTCCTTTGGGGGTAACTTGAAGTTGCTCATCGGTGAGGTTGAGCAGGCCTAATTGCGAAAGTTTCTGTAAATCAGTCTGTTCAGCTGCGAAATAGGTTTGAAAAGGCTGCTGCATGGCTTCGCGGTAATCTTGAAAACTGAGCTGGAAGCGACACATTAAATCCTGTATGACTTGCCGGCGCAGAATATCATCAGCGTTGAGCTGGTATCCACGCATTACCGGTAGGCGGTCTTCATCTAGTGCTTGATAGTAGGCTGTGAGTTCTTTTTCATTCTGGCTATAAATGTTGGCAATTTTGCTAATGCTGGACACCCCTATAGCAATTAAATCACAATCAGCATGCGTAGAATACCCTTGAAAATTGCGTTGTAGACGTCCCTCTGACAGAGCGATGGCTAGTTCGTCGGTTGGTCTGGCAAAATGATCCATACCGATAAAAATGTAGCCTTGTTCCAGCAGGTACTGAACGGTGTTTTGCAGAATATCCAGTTTGACTCTGCTGTCTGGTACAGCGTTGGTATCTATGCGTCGTTGTGGTTTAAACAGATGTGGCAGGTGGGCATAGTGATACATGGCGATACGATCCGGCATTAGTTCCAGCACGTGTTTGAGTGTACAGTGCATAGATGCTTCTGTCTGATGCGGTAGGCCGTAGATTAAGTCCACGCTGACTGAGTGAAAGCCATTACAGCGCGCGGCTTCGATGACGTCCCGAGTTTCGGCTTCGCTCTGAATGCGGTTAACCGCTTGCTGTACGGCTGGATTGAAATCCTGAATACCGACGCTCATGCGGTTAAAACCAAGTTTGCCCAGATGGGCAACGGTATCAGCGGTAACTTTACGTGGGTCTATCTCGATTGAATATTCGCCGTCTGTTGTGAGAGTGAAGTAGCGGCTGATGCTGGCAAAGATGTGGCTTAGCTGCTCGTTATTGAGGAAGGTGGGCGTACCTCCGCCGAAATGCAGTTGTGCCAGTAAAGGCTTACCCCGCCAATTCTGAGCCAGTAAAGCCAGCTCTTTGTCTAGATACTGAATATAGAGATCAGCACGGCTAGTATCTTTGGTGATGATTTTATTGCAGCCGCAGTAATAGCATATGGTATTGCAGAACGGAACGTGTACGTACAGCGATACAGGCTGTATGCCGATGTTTTGTTGTAAGGTAGACTTCAATTGGTCTGCGGTAAAGCTGGTGTTAAAGCGGTCTGCTGTGGGGTAGGATGTGTAGCGTGGGCCGGATGAGGGTAGGGATGCGATGAGGTTGCGGTCAAATTCGATGTTGAAGCGTCGTGTGTTCATATGTTGGTAGTGATTATTCTGTCTTGCAAGCTCGGTGGAAATAGATAAGAGTGATAATTATTTGTGGTAGAATAAGCACATGCGCGAGTAAAGTAAAGCATTGGCTACATATCAGGTCTATTCTGCATTAGAACAGGGTCTGATGCAAATTTCAATTGATTATGTCAGTATAGTGAATGATTGTTTTAAATAATTTTGATTTGTGTCAATGTGTTGTTATAGATGTTCTTTCTCAGAAAATAACCGGTATTTAATAAATTAATTATGATCAGATTGCATAAACAGGGCGAAATAGTTCAAAAACTGTGTGAGAAATGTTCTTTGCATATTCTTTGTATGCCGGTGATGCTGAAAGAACGTGAACTCACTGATCTTGGAGCAATTATTCGCCAGAGCCGTCGCCTGAAAAAAGGTGAATATCTGTTTCGTGCCGGTGAACCTTTCACAGCAATTTTTGCTGTGCGTACTGGCTTTTTTAAAACGATAGTCAATAGTCAGGATGGTCGGGATCAGGTAACTGGTTTTTTTATGTCTGGTGAATTGCTCGGTCTGGATGGTATTTGTAACAACAATCATGGCTGTGATGCGGTGGCGCTGGAAGATAGTGAGGTGTGTGAGCTGCCGTTTAATAACATGGAGGATGCCGGTAGTTTGTTGCCTTCATTGCAGATACATTTTTATCGGTTGATGAGTCAGGAAATTCTCCGCACACAGGAATTGATGCTAATGCTGGGCAATATGCGTGCAGAAGAACGTTTGGCCGGCTTTTTGGTTAATTTGTCGCATCGCTTGAGTTACCGTGGATTTGCCGCCAATGATTTTATTTTGCGGATGTCACGTGAAGAAATTGGCAGCTATCTGGGACTAAAGCTGGAAACGGTAAGTCGTACTTTGTCGAAATTCCAGCAAGAAGGCTGGATTAAAGTGGAGCATAAACATATTCAGCTGTTGCAGCCGTGGATGTTGCAGGAGATGGTTATGCATTGTCAGAAGGCAGTTGGATAAATTTTCAAGCTGAGTAAAAAACAAGGCTGTAGCTCTAAGATGGCTACAGCCTTTTGCTTTAAATGCTTGATCTGTGCAGGAAGAACGTGAAAATCTGGGCTTAGGCAAAAGTAGCCATGGCGGCCAGTTTGATTGTGTCCTTACCATAAATGTTGGCGTTGAAATGGCGCATCCAACGAATCTTACGCAGGCTTTTGGCTACTGTCTGAAACACCTCTTGTGGCTGTTGTTGTAGAATACTGTCCCACAATGCTTTTGCCTGTTCGGCAACGCCAAAATCCTGCATTAAACGAGCTCCGGAATGTAGATAGCATAACCAATCGCGTGCATGGCAGTGTGGCAAAGTCATTACAGACAATGGATCGTCTTCAAAATCTATAAAGCCAATGCTGTTATGGTTGATATAAATCATGTTGCGGGCAAAGGTTTCACTTAGATATTGGTTGCGCCTGTGAACATCTTCTATCGCGTTAAGGCCAAGTTGCCAGCGTTGCAGCAGGATTTCAGGCTCGGATTTTTGCTTTTTCCACTCTTTTTCCAGATTGTGTTCGCCCATGTGGCTAATCATCAAAGCATCAGGCTGCTGAGCCAAAATAGCCGGTACCTGTACACCAGCTGTGCTAAGTGTTTGCAGGCGGGTTGCTTCGGTTTGCAATGAGGATATACCACCCAGATTGGGTACGGGTAGTAGAATATCTATTCCACTGATTTTCTGAACAATTTTTAATAAGCGATAGCGCCATATACTGTTGCGTGCCCCTGCCTGCCGAACCCAAACTTTTTCTCCGTTTGCCAGTGTATGGCTTTGCATCAGACCGGTTTGTATGCGAAGGCATTGTTCTAGAGCGTGTTGATAAAAGGCATGAGTATCGGAAACGGACATGTAATTTACTGCTGAATTTTAAAACTGGGAATTGATTGTACTATAGTTGGATTGGTTACTCTTTAATTTAAGGTAATAAATCTTTTAGACGGTAATAAGCAACGCCCAGCCATTGTGAAGGTAGGCGCAGCAGCGTACCACCCGGAAAGTTTCGATGCGGGATGGTTTCAAACAGGCGCAGGCGGCTGTCATCTCCGCTGATGGCTTCGGCAATTATCTGCCCACCTAGCCCGGCAGCAGCCACGCCGTGACCGGAAAATCCTTGTAAAAAATAAAGTTGTGGATTGAGGCGGCCGAAATGAGGAGCTCGATTCATGCTAATGTCTACCTGTCCGCCCCAAGCATATTCTATTCGTACATCATTCAGCTGTGGAAACACTTTCAGCATATCGCTGCGCATGCTACGAGTAAGCTGTTTTTGAGCAGGTTCTCGGCCAGAATAATTAACCTTGCCACCGAAAAGTAATCGGTTGTCGGCACTGAGGCGGAAATAATCCAGTACAAAGCGAGTATCGCATACGGCCATGTTGTTGCGGATAAGCTGCGGCGCTTGTTCACCTAGTGGTTCGGTGGCAATCATATAGGTGCCTACCGGTAGAATTTTGCTTTCCAGTGTTTGAGTAAGGGGGTGGTGCAGGCTATGGGTAAAGGCGTTAACGGCTAGTACCACGTTTTTGGAAACTATAGAGCCATTCGGTGTGGTAATACGATAGCCGTGTTGCCATGGTTCAAGATTGAGCATGGGTGAATGTTCGAATAATAATGCCCCTGCGCTGGCGGCAGCTTTTGCCAGCCCATGGGTGTAATTAAGCGGATGCAGATGCCCAGCCAGCTGGTCAAAAATAGCCCCACAGTAGCGCTCACTGGCCAATTGCTGTTGCAACTGAGTCTGATTCCAAATTTGATAATCGTGAAACTGGTAGTTTGTGGCTGCTTCCTTTACCCATGCTGTTAAAGCATGCATATGGTGCGGGCGAATGGCAACATGAGCATAGCCGCGCTGCCAGTTGCAATCTATGTTGTATTCCCGTATTTGTTGTTCTACTAGATTGACGGCTTCGCAGCTCCACTTCCATAAGGTCTGTGCATTTTGCTGGCCAAGCATACTGGCTATCTTGCTCATTTCAGCTGCATAGCCATAAATTACCTGACCCCCATTGCGACCGGAAGCTCCGTAGCCAATCTGTGCTGCTTCTATAAGGGCAACGCTGCGATGCTGCTGAGCCAGTGGTAAGGCAGTGCCAATACCGCTGAGGCCTCCACCGATGATGCATGTTTCTACTTCTAAGAGACCTTGTACGCTCGGATATTGTGTGTGTTGGTGCTGGCTGGCCTGATAATAGCTGTGTGCTGGTACGGCTGAAAGGAATGTGTCAGACATGAGTATGGTGGGACTCTGAGTGCAGAAATAAAAAAAGCAGTTATCGTTTGTCTGGATAACTGCTGTGCTGGGATATTATGATTTACTGGCTTCCAGTAGTTGACTCTGGCGATAGGCCTCAGCCATTTCGCGTTCGCGACGTGTATTTTGCCTCATCATGAAGTAGTTGATGCCGATAACCAGTGTGCCGACCAATGCAATGATGATGGTGGCCAGTACGTTCATTTGTGGATCCAGACCCAGTTTGATTTTGGAGAAAATTATCATGGGCAAGGTGGAGGAGCCGGGGCCGGAAAGGAAGGAAGTAATAACCAAATCGTCCAGTGACAGGGTGATGGATAACAGAAAACCTGAAGCGATGGCTGGTGCGATGGATGGCAGGGTAATCAAGAAAAATACTTTTAATGGCCTTGCGCCGAGATCTTTGGCTGCTTCTTCCAGTGACTGGTTCAATTCCGACAGACGTGAGCGGATAATCACTGTTACATAAGCCATGCACAGGGTGGTGTGACCTAGCCAAATAGTAAAAAAGCCGCGTTCGAAATACAGAAAGCTGAAAGCGCTGTTTTGTAACATCATCTGTACCTGAATAATCAGCAACAGCATAGACAGGCCAGTAATGATGTCAGGCATCACCATTGGCGCGGATACCATGCCCGCAAACAGGGTATTGCCTCGGAAACGCTTGATGCGTGAGAGGGCGTAGCCAGCGAGTGTGCCCAGAATAACGGCTGCTGCGGCCGAACACAGGGCTATACGTACTGACAACCATGCGGCATCCAGTATCTGCTCATTTTGTAATAGCTTGCCGTACCACTGGGTAGAAAAGCCACCCCATACGGTGACTAGCCTTGAGTTATTGAAGGAATAGATAATTAGAATAACCAGTGGCATATACAGAAAAGCCAATCCCAAAAACAGCATGCCTCTTAGAAACCAAGACGATGTGTGCTTATGCATGGTTGGCTCCTTCTTCGATTTCACGATTTTCGTAACGGTGGAATAAAGCAATTGGGATAACCAGCAGCATTACCATGATGACGGCTACGGCAGAAGCTAGCGGCCAGTTGTTCTGGTCGAAGAATGCCTGCCATAAAACTTTACCAATCATCAGGTTTTCAGGACCGCCTACCAACTCAGGAATCACAAATTCGCCTACGGCAGGTATAAATACCAGCATGGAGCCGGAAATGATGCCGGCTTTGGATAAGGGCAGGGTGATGGATACAAATGCTTTAATCGGGCCGGCACCTAAGTCTGCGGCTGCTTCGAGCAGGCGGTTATCCAGTTTTACCAACTGGGTGTATAAAGGCAGAATCATGAATGGCAGGTAAGCGTATACCATGACGAGATTCAGGGAAAATGAGTTGTAAAACATGTCTATCGGATGGCTGATCAGTCCCCATTTTATTAAATAGGTATTGATGATGCCGTTATGGCCGAGCAGACTCATCCACGCATACACTCGCAGCAGAAATGAGGTCCAGAATGGCAGCATGATGGTCAGTAACAGACCGTTGCGGATTTTTTCAGGTGCGCGCGCGATGGCGTAAGCAATCGGATAGCCGGCAAGCAGGCAGATTACAGTGGTAGTAAGGGCGGTTTTAATGGATAACCAGTATGTCAGCAGATAGATGTTGTCGCCGCGATTACCGAGCAGCATCTGTCCGAGTGAATGCCAAAAATCGTTGAAGATATCGGCGTAATTCTGATAGCTGACCAATATGTTTACCCGACCCAGTTCGCCGTCGATGTGGTACAGCGGGGTATACGGCGGAATGGCAATATCCTGTTCGGCAAAGCTGATTTTGAGTACGATGAAAAATGGTACCAGAAATAGTACCAGCAGCCAGAGGTAAGGAATGCCTATAACGAGACCCTGTGAAGGACGCAGGCCTTTGAGACGGTTAAACCAGTTCATATTTAAGCTCCTGCGGCTGTTAGTGGGTCAGCGGGCTTGCCTGATTGTCAGGCCAGCTAATGTAAACTTTTTCTTCCCAAGTAGGCATGGGAATGCTGTATTGTTCCCAGTAGGAGGATAAAACTTGGCTTTTGATAATTTTGCCGGATGGTAGTTGGATATGGAAAATACCGAAGCTGCCGAGATAGGCAATTTCTTTCACAATGCCAGCTGTCCAGTTGTATTCCTGCTGCGGTTGTTCGCGATAAATGTTGATGTCTTCGGGGCGAATGGATAACCAGATGTTCTGATCTTCTGGACCACTAATGCCGTGTCCGAGGTAAACCAGCTGTTGCAGGTCGGGGCAATGAATAATGGTGTGGTCGGCACCGTCTTCAGTCACTTTGCCGGCGAGGATGTTGGTTTCACCCATGAATTCAGCAGTAAAACGGCTGTTGGGGTAGTCGTAAATATCGGAAGGCGTGCCGACTTGCTGCAATTGTCCGTCGGACATGATGGCAATGCGTGAGGCCATAGTCATGGCTTCTTCCTGATCATGGGTAACCATAATGCAGGTGGCGCCCACTTTTTCCAAAGTGTTTACTAGTTCGAGCTGGGTTTGCTGACGTAGTTTTTTATCGAGAGCACCCAGCGGTTCGTCCAGAAGCAGTAGTTTTGGGCGTTTGGCCAGACTGCGCGCCAGTGCAACACGCTGCTGCTGGCCGCCGGAAAGCTGATGCGGTTTGCGTTTGGCGTATTTTGTCATTTGCACTAGGCGCAGCATTTCTTCTACCCGTGCACTGATTTCATCTTTCGGTAGCTTATCCTGTTTCAAACCGAATGCGATGTTTTGTTCAACGCTCATGTGTGGAAACAGTGCATAGCTTTGAAACATCATGTTGATGGGGCGGTCGTAGGGCTGCAATTTGGTGATGTCTTCACCATCTAGGATAATCTGTCCCTGTGTGGGTGTTTCCATGCCAGCAAGCATGCGTAACAACGTTGATTTCCCACTGCCGGAGCTGCCAAGCAAAGCGAAGATTTCATTTTTTTTGATGGTAAGGTTGACATGGTCTACAGCGTAGTTGTCGCCATAGGTTTTGACAATGTCTTTAATCTGTAAGTAATGTGCGGGATCGGCACCTGGCTTGGTGGTTGCGTTTTCGCTCATGATATGTGTTACTCCAGAAAAATCGTTCCAGCCAATGCTCGGCATAGGGATGTTTACAGTAATGTGTAAAGAACGGTGCAAAAACGATTCTGCTCCTGCTTTAGGGGAGGCATTGTATGCAAGCATTTTGTGTGGGGCAATGAAATTTAAGTGTTAATACAATTAAATTCTCCACTTAGGGTATAACTTAGCATGAAATCAGGTATTTAGTGGTAATTTACTAACCTGAATTAATTTTTGTTAGGATTTGGTATAGCTGTGATGATTGGCTGCGGTGTGGCTGGCAGCCGCTGTGCTGCTTAGTGTACCATGTAATAATTGTCTGTTATATTTTCGTTTAGGCTGGGGTGGTCAGTTTGTTGCGGGGCTATAGTCAACGTACGTCGTTGTTTGCTGTCAAGCTTGTGGACGGTGTTGATTGATTATGCAAAAATTTTTTCTATTAATCAAATAGTTTGTTTTATTTTTCTGTCTGGTCAGCTAAATTGTCTGTTGCTTTTGCTGCAGGCTAGTTCAGGGTATGGGTAATGAAGAAGAAGGTATTGTTGGGTATTTGTGGTGGGATTGCTGCATACAAATGCTGTGAGCTGGTTCGGCTGCTGAAAAAGGCAGGGCATCAGGTGAATGTGGTGATGACACAGGCAGCCACTGATTTTGTCAGCCCGACTACTTTTCAGGCTCTGAGCGGAGAACCGGTGTTGCTGGATACGCATGATGGTTTATCCGGTAATGGTATGGCACATATTAATCTGAGCCGTCAGGCTGATGTGATGCTGATTGCGCCGGCTTCTGCAAATACTATGGCTAAAATTGCCCATGGGATGGCGGATAATTTGCTTACCACGTTGGCTTCGGCACGCAGTTGCCCGCTGGCAGTGGCACCAGCTATGAATGTACAAATGTGGAATAATCCGGCCAATCAACGCAATTTAGCTTTGTTGCGACAGGATAGGGTACAGATACTAGGACCGGCTGATGGAGAACAGGCCTGTGGTGAGGTGGGAAGCGGGCGTATGCTGGAAGCAGCCGAATTGGCTGAATTGCTTGCTGATGTATGGACAGTGCCGCTGTTGGCTGGAAAGCGTGTCTTGATTACAGCCGGAGCGACATTTGAAGCTATTGATCCAGTGCGCGGGATTACCAATATATCTAGCGGACAGATGGGTATGGCTCTAGCGCGGGCTTGCCGCGCTGCTGGTGCGAGTGTTTCTCTGGTGTACGGACAGATTCAGACGCCGCTGGCAGCTGGGATGGCTTTTGTTGAACAGGTAAGCAGTGCTGACGAGATGCTGGCAGCAGTACAACGATTATTGCCACATCAGGATGTATTTATTGCGGTGGCAGCGGTAGCCGATTACAAGGTTAGCAACCGTAGTGAACATAAACTAAAAAAACAGGCTGGACAAAAGGTGCCGGTAATTGAACTTACGGAAAATCCTGACATTCTCGCTACGGTAGCCGGCCGGCCGGATGCACCTTTCTGTGTTGGATTTGCTGCTGAAAGTGAGCATGTGCTGGAACATGCACGTGCTAAGCGAGTGAAGAAAGGTGTGCCTCTGTTGGTTGCGAATGAGGTTAGTCAGGCCATGGGTAAAGCCACAAATCAAGTGATACTATTGGATGATGAACAAGAAACCGTTTTGCCTCAAATGAGCAAAGATGATACCGCAACCGCTATTATTGAGCGGCTGGCTCAGCTTTTGGCTCTGTGCTAATTGAGTTTTGGTAGTAGTTACATAAGCTTATTTTGATTAAATTAAAGACGAATTATGAGTGCTTCTGAGTTATCTGTACAAGTTAAGATATTGAATCCGCTGATGGCGGAGCAGTTACCCCAATATGCTACTATTGGTTCAGCAGGTCTGGATTTACGTGCCTGTATTGATGCTCCGCTTACTTTACAACCGGGAGAAAGTTGTCTTCTGCCTACTGGTCTGGCAATTTATCTGGTTGATCCGGGCTACGCAGCGCTAATACTGCCACGCTCTGGTTTGGGACATAAGCATGGTATTGTGCTTGGTAATTTGGTGGGGCTGATTGATTCAGATTATCAGGGAGAACTGAAAGTATCATTGTGGAATCGCAGTCAGGAGGCTTACGTGATTGAGCCTTTGGCACGAATTGCACAAATGATGATTGTGCCGGTGATGCAGGCCGCGTTCACTGTGGTTGATGAATTTGCTCGCAGTAATCGAGGCGAAGGCGGTTTTGGCAGTACCGGTCATCAATAATTAACGATTAAGTAAAAGAAAAGCAAGGTATCCAAACGGATAACCTTGCTTTTTTTGCCATGGCACTGGCTAAACTGCTTGCTGCAATATTATTTCAGCTCTATGGCTCTTAGAGTGTTTCACCGCTTTATTGCTGCCGATAGCGTTCAATCAGCAAATTCTGCATATTGGTTGGCTGTTCGTTGGTGGCTGGTTTAATACGCTGATACTGACCATCCGGCTGCATTTGCCACGCACACTGATTATCGGCCAGAGCGAGCATCAGTGTTTCCTTAATTATACGTTGTTTCAGCTCTGGTGTTTCGATTGGTGTGCAGATTTCCACGCGGCGAAAGAGATTTCTTCCCATCCAGTCGGCGCTGGATATCCAGACTTTGGTATCACCACCATTTTCAAAATAGAATACCCGTGCATGTTCGAGCAGACGGCCGACAATGGAACGCACGCGAATATTTTCCGACAGCCCTTTTACGCCAGGGCGCAGCACACACATCCCACGCACAATCAATTCGATCTGCACCCCAGCCTGACTGGCTGCATATAATGCTTCGACTATGGTGGGTTCGACCAGTGCATTCATTTTGGCTATGATGCGTGCGGTTTTGCCGGCTTTTGCTTGTTCGATTTCGCCGTTGATGCTGTCAAGCAGCATTTTGTGCAGCGTAAACGGGCTCTGGGCGATTTTATTC
The DNA here is from genome assembly GCF_026535815.1 of Snodgrassella sp. B3088. NCBI lineage: Bacteria > Pseudomonadati > Pseudomonadota > Betaproteobacteria > Neisseriales > Neisseriaceae > Snodgrassella > Snodgrassella sp. B3088. Next base: position 105,003 of record NZ_JAFNPG010000004.1, on the reverse strand, counting down.
AGATGATTCGGTTGTCCCAGTCCCGTGATTTCCATGAATACGGTGTTGACATCGACACTGATATCGCGGTTGCAGGTCATCAGGCCGAGATCTGTATAGATGCGGCTGGTACCTTGATGGTAATTGCCAGTGCTGACATGAGCATAACGTTTCAGGATACCTTCTTCACGGCGTACAATCAGTGCCATTTTGGCATGCACTTTGTAGCCGAAGACGCCATAGACAACGTGGGCGCCGGCTGCTTCTAGCTGGCCAGCCCAGTTTAGGTTGGTTTCTTCATCAAATCGTGCCATCAGTTCGACAACGACAGTAACTTGTTTGCCACTTACTGCTGCTTTCATCAGTGCTTTGACTAAATCGGAGTTACTGCCGGTACGGTAGATGGTCATTTTAATGGCGACAACCTGTGGGTCATCCGCTGCTTCTTGAATCAGACGCACTGTTGGTTCAAAAGACTGATAAGGGTGATACAGCAGAATATCACGCTGGCTAATAATGCTGAATAGATCGCGGTTTTTACTCAGTAAGGCTGGTGTGCCTGGGATAAAGGGAGTAAATTTTAAATCGTTACGTTCTACCATATCGGGTACCGCCATCAGACGTACCAGATTCACCGGCCCATTCACTCGATACAGTTCATCTCGTCCGAGATGAAAGTGGCTGAGTAAAAAATCGTATACATGTGCCGGACAGTTGTCGGCTACTTCAAGCCGCACGCCCTCACCGTACTGGCGTCCCTGTAGTTCACCGGCTATCGCAGTACGCAAATTTTCCAAATCTTCTTCGTCCACGCTTAAGTCGCTATCGCGGGTGATGCGAAATTGGTAGCAGCCTTTGACGGTCATGCCGGTAAAGAGGGTATGTACATGAGCATGCAAAATGGAAGACAGGAATACGAAACCATCGTGGCCATTGCATAATTCTCTAGGCATTTTCAGTACCCGCGGCAGAATGCGCGGTGCCTGTACGATGGCCATTCCGCCTGTGCGTCCGAAAGCATCTTTTCCTTCCAGCTCGACAGCGAAATTCAGTGATTTATTGAGTAAGCGCGGAAATGGATGCGACGGATCCAGTCCAATAGGTGTCAGAATGGGCAACAGCTCATGACGGAAGTAATCGGCTACCCACTGCCGCTGAGCTTCGCTCCATGCACTGCGTGGATAAAAAGATATGCCTTCATTACGTAAAGCTGGAATCAATTCGTCGTTAAATAGGCGATATTGCTCAGCAATGATGGCATGTGCTTCTTTGGTGACATGGGCAATAACGGTGTCCGGCAGTTCGCCGTTGGCCAGAGGGGTATGTGGTGACAAAGCACGGGTACGGCGCAGCCAAGCCATGCGTACTTCGAAAAATTCATCCAGATTGGAGGAAACAATGCACAAAAAGCGTAAACGTTCGAGCAGTGGAACCTGTGTATCCTGTGCCTGTGCCAGAACGCGACGGTTGAATGCGAGCAGGCTGAGTTCACGACAGAGTAGATGCGGCTTAGTTTCGGACATGGAGCATACCTGTTACTGTCATTTAGAGTAAGAGAGTGTCAGTTTGGTTTTAATTAGTTAACATTCGCACTGTTTTGGCTGTAGGTCAAGTTTTGTCTGCTGCCATTGGTGGCCAGCGGTTGTGGATAAACTGTGCGGGGTGATGATAATTCAGAACTTTGGCATAATTTCCGGCAGCGGTGGCGTTGGCTGGTATGTTTTTGGTAACGACACTGCCCGCACCAATGGTGGCGTTGTCGCCGATGTAAACATTTTCAATTAGGTTACAGTTGGGACCAATGTAGACATTGTTGCCTATTCTGGCTGCCGGTCCGTTGTTGGCACCGATAACAGTATAGGGGGACAGGTTGACATTCTCACCCAGCCGTGCGCTGCTATTAATGATTAATGGACCACCATGACCGATATAGAGTCCATAGCCGATGGGCGTACGCGGGCTAATGATGATACCGCTGCGGTGCTTCTGCCAGACATACATCGGGTAAGCCAATTTGCGCCATGTGCTTGTGGCTGAAGCCAGCCGCAGCCAGCAGGTAAATCGAAAGCCACGATTACATAGATAATGACGTAGGAAAGCACGCCAATCTGTTCGGCCACTGTAACGATATAAATCACTTTTAATAAGCTGTATCACCATAAAAACTATATTACCTTAATCTGGCAAAAGAAAAGGCTGTGTACCTGCTAAGCAGGCTGACAGCCTTTACTGATTATTCTTCTGGTGGAGTGTAACCGCTGATGTGGTCGGCGCCGTCTCCGAAGAAGTAATTTTCCATTTGCTGGGTGATATATTGACGCGCACGTGGATCTGCCAGACTAAGCCGGTTTTCGTTAATAATCATGGTTTGATAACGTAACCAGCCGTCCCAGGCTTCCTGCGATACATTATCGTAAATGCGTTTACCTAGTTCATTGGGGAAAGGCGGAAATTTCAATCCGGGTGCTTCTTTGCCCAGTTTGACGCAATGCACCATATGACTCATGTGTCTTCCTTTATGGCAATCGGGGAAAAGGTAGATTGTAAAAGATTTTGGGCTGGTTGCGTTTAAAGCTGACGGCTAAATATTTTAGACTGGCGTTTATTGCTGGTGTATTGCTGCTGCCGCTCTATAGGTAATTGCGTCAGTGTGGCTGGGGTAAAGCCGCGCTCGACGAACCAGTCACCGGTGTGGGTACTTAACGCAAACAGTGTTTGAAGCTGCAATTGCCGTGCCTGTTTAATAACATGTGCCAGTAATAGTTCACCGTATCCGCGTGCGCGAGCAGACGGAGAAACAATCAGGCATGCCAGCTCGCCGGCTTGTGCCTCAGGGTAAACATGCAGTGCCACACAGCCATATACGTAGCAATCTTGCTCGAGCACGAAAAACTCTTGAATGTGGTTTTCCATATATTCACTGTCGCGCGGCAACAGTATACCGCTTGCCTCCAGCGGGGCAATGAGTTGCAGGATATCACCGATGTCTTTGTTTTCAGCCGGCCGCACACGCATAAACGGCGCTTTAGCCATTGCCGTACCGCTACCTTCACGCGTGAAAAGCTCCTGTAGCAAGCTGCCGTCCTGTAGACCGGATACGACATGGACGCGTTGTACGCCATGCTCCAGTACGTGTGCTGCTGTCTGCAAAAGTTCGGTCTGGCGTTTATTCATTACGCTCTTGGCCAGCAATTGGCTGATTTCAATGCAATTGAGTTCACTGATGGTTTGCTGCTGTTCATCGAGCAAACCCGGTTGTGTACCCAAAAAAATCAGTTTTTCTGCATGAATGGCTTCTGCCACAGCCTGAGCAACTTCATTGACCTGCAAACGGTAGCACTGGCCACTAAGCGAGTGGCCTATCGGGCTGATTAATACTAGCTGATTATGAGCCAGCCGTTCTTCAATGGCAGCTGCATCAACTTTACGAACACAGCCGCTGTAACTCATATCGACACCGTTAATCACGCCTAATGGTTTGGCGCGCAGAAAATTTCCGCCAGCAAGACGTACATTGGGTGCACTGTGCTCCATAACTTGTGTCGGTATCATCGACAAGGAAGCTTCCAGATTAAAACGGGCAATGCCGCTGGCTTGTTTGACTAATTCCAGAGCGCGTTCATCGGTAATGGGATTTTCGTCGATGCTGTTGGCTGTGTTCTGACCGGCTATAGCCTGTATAAACTGGCTGCAACCGTGAATGATAACCAAGCGCATACCCAAACTGGTCAGTAGCAGAATATCGGCGGCTAGTGCAGGTAGTTTGTTGCTGACCAGTACGTGGCTGCTGATGGCCAGTACCACTGTTTTACCGTTTAGATGATGAATATACGGTGAGGCTTGGCGAAAGTCGTGAACAAAACGGTGATTGTGAAAATTGTCCTGATTACCTGTTGAGGTGCTCATTTTACTGCCATTAAATAAAATAACTGCATCATTAGCACAGTAAGTGCAACAATGGTGGCCAGTGTCCAGTTAAATTCTTTGGATAATTTGTCCTGCTGGTGATGCAAGAATTCGGTTTTGGCGTGGATGGCATCGGTTTTTTCGATAGCATCATTGAGCAATAATGGTACATCCGCCTGATTTGGATTGTCATTAGGCAATAAGGTAAAAACAAGATTATTCAGGTTATTCACATTGCTGTTCATGGCAATATTAGTAGTGTTTTCTTCGGCAACCGGTATCGGAGTGTTGCTTGTGGCCGGTGTTTCTTTTTCCGGTTGTGGTATCGGTGCCGGATTGAGCAGCAGTTCGCTGCTGGCTAGCTGCGGCTGAGGCTTATGCAGCTGCTCTGGTTCCGGTTCGGTTACTGTAGGCAAACGGATTTCTATTTTGTTGGATACCTGATTCAGCAGGGTATTCAAATTCGGCCGTTTGTCGATGACAGCCGTGTTTTTAGGGGTAGGTGCACTGGTAAATATCTGTGCCCGTCTGCTACTGGGCTGATTGAGATTCAGTGCGCTGGAAAGCATATCCATGACCTCATCAGCATTTGATACTTGTTTCTCGGCAGCAGAGTTCTGTTTTTTACCGGCTGACGCTGGCGGGGTGACGTTTTTATTGGTGCGGATTTTTGAGACCACCGTAAATTGATGCTGACACTGCTGACACACAACACGTCCCCCGTCGCGCGGTGGTGTTGCAACGGTATTTTCTGTATGGCATTTGGGACAAATAACAGTAATTGTTTTAGACATGATTATTTCAGCAAACCAATATAATTAAAAGGAGTAATTCTGTTCTGTCAAACGTAAGGAGCCATTATTCTGTGTCAGTATGCCATACCAGTGCCATAAGGCAAATGACTAAGCAGTTTTATTATGCTCTTTTGCGGCCAGTAATGCATACCCAGCCTTCTAGTGTTCTGGGCGAATTCAGATCAAACCATTGCTGATAGATTTCACTGAGCTCTTCTGTCTGTTCAGCCAGAATACCCGAAAGCACGATCTGGCCGCCCGTACGGGTGCGTTCAGCCAGCATCTGCGCCAATAACCGCAACGGATTGGCCAGAATATTGGCAACGACAATATCAAACTGCTGTTCGGGCGGAAGGTCGTCCGGCAGGTAAAACTCGGCATGGACATGGTTCTGAAGTGCATTGTCTTCGCTGGCACGAAGCGCCTGCGAGTCAATGTCAACGCCACAAGCACGGCCACAGCCCAGTTTCAGAGCTGCTATGGTGAGAATGCCGGAGCCGCAGCCATAATCAAGCAGGGTTTCGCCACCACGTATATTTTTATCCAGCCATTGCAGACACAAATGAGTTGTTGGATGACTACCGGTACCAAAGGCCAAACCAGGGTCGAGTTGCAGATTGATTATGTCTGTATCGGCTGGCTGCTGGTGCCAAGATGGCGTAATCCACAGGCGAGATGAAATCTGAATCGGGTCAAACTGCGACTGTGTCAGTCTTACCCAGTCCTGCTCCGGAATAGTCTCTAGATAATACTGGGGCATTGGAAAGGCACAATCGCATGCAGCAGCAGAAACAATCGCTTCGATATCGGCATTTTCATCAAACAGTGCCACGATATTGCTTTGTTGCCACACTTGTTCGGCAGGCATATTCGGCTCGCCAAAAATTGGCTGCTCATTCTCGTTGCCGGCATTGGCGTCTTCAATGGCTGTACTTAGGGCACCGTTTTCTATCAGCGCGTCGGAGAGTCTGTCTACCTGCTCCTGAGAAACTGTGATGACAACTTGTTGGTAGTGCATGGCTTTTTATTACCGTAATTGGATGTTTTATAAAACTTCAGGCAGCCACTGCGGCTGCCTGCAAACAAAAGCGCAATGTATGCGTATTGTAAATTATTTTTGTGCTTCTTTGTGTTTTTGTAACCATTGTTCAAGATAGTGAATACTTTCACCACCTTGAATGAAGCCGGGATCGGCAAAAATGTCGCGGTGCAGGTTGGTATTGGTTTTAATACCGGTAATTGCTAGTTCCTGTAATGCAACGCTCATTTTGGCAATAGCTTCGTCGCGGTCACGACCATGGGTACATACCTTCCCGATCATACTGTCGTAGTAGGGTGGGACGGTGTAGCCCTGATAAATGTGGCTATCGATGCGTACGCCATTGCCACCAGGTTGGTGACAACTGGTAATTAGGCCGGGACTGGGTACAAAGGTGTAGGGATCTTCGGCATTGATGCGGCATTCGAACGCATGTCCCCGCAGGCAAATATCATCCTGTGTATAGGATAACGGCAGGCCGGAAGCTACGCGGATTTGCTCCTGTACAATATCCACGCCAGTAATCAGCTCAGTAATAGCATGCTCAACTTGTACACGTGTATTCATTTCAATGAAGAAAAATTCGCCATCTTCATACAGAAATTCAAATGTACCGGCACCACGATAGCCGATGCGCTGGCAGGCAGCTACACAGGCATTACCGATACGCTCTCGTTCTTCAGGGGTAATAAATGGTGCCGGCGCTTCTTCAATAACTTTTTGGTGGCGCCGTTGCATGGAGCAGTCTCGCTCGCCTAGATAAATAGCGTGGCCATGTTCGTCGCATAATACCTGAATTTCAATATGGCGCGGTTTTTGTAAATAGCGCTCCATATACACGGCCGGATTGCCGAAGGCAGCACCGGCTTCGGTACGTGTCATTTCTACCGAAGAAAGAAGGTCTTCGGCTTTTTCTACTACGCGCATGCCACGGCCACCGCCGCCGCCAGAAGCTTTGATTATTACCGGATAGCCGACTTCGGCACCAATTTTTTCAATTTCGTGCGGGTCTTCCGGTAGGGCGCCGTCGGAGCCGGGTACGCATGGCACGCCAGCAGCCTGCATGGCTTTTTTTGCGGAAACTTTGTCACCCATCTGGCGAATGGTTTCCGGCCGCGGGCCGATAAATACAAACCCGGATTGTTCTACCTGCTCGGCAAAACCGTCGTTTTCCGCCAGAAATCCATAGCCCGGATGGATGGCATCGGCATCGGTTACCTCAGCTGCAGAAATCAGGGCAGGAATGTTCAGATAACTTTGGGCAGAGCTGGCAGGGCCGATACATACGGATTCATCGGCCAATTTTACATGCAGGGCATCACGGTCGGCTTCTGAATGTACAGCCACAGTTGCAATGCCCATTTCATGGCAGGCGCGCAGAATGCGCAGCGCAATTTCGCCGCGATTGGCAATAAGAACTTTTTTTAACATAAGGCAGCACCTTGTAAGAAACGGGAAAGATTACTGAATTGAGGATTACTCAATAATAAACAGTGGTTCACCGAACTCTACAGGCTGCGCATTGGATACAAGAATTTCTTTTACTACGCCGCTGTGGTCAGCTTCGATTTCATTCATTAGTTTCATTGCTTCGATGATACATAGGGTATCGCCAGCATTAACGGTCTGACCTACCTCTACAAACGGGGCAGAAGTCGGACTGGCGGCACGGTAAAAAGTGCCGACCATAGGGGATTTAACGGCCTTGCTTAAGTCGGGGCCGGTTGTTTCAGGCGCAGCAGCGGCTGCATTCTCTGTGGGTGCAGCTGCTGGTGCGGCCATGATGGCAGGCTGCTGCATTGGTGCAGCATACATCTGCTGCTGGTTGGCGGCAGTGGTACGGGTAATGCGTACTTTTTCCTCACCTTCGGTTACTTCGATTTCGGCAATGCCTGACTCTTCTACCAAATCAATGAGCTTTTTAAGTTTACGTAAATCCATAATGATGAACCCTTGTGTGATTGGAGCTGGCCGCAATAGGTATTAGTGTTGGCGGCCGGTCTCTTGAATGTATTCAATTGCCCGATGTAATGCTGCTTCATAGCCGTACACGCCCAGACCGCAGATTACCCCTAAAGCAATATCAGAGAGATAGGAATGGCGCCGGAATGCTTCGCGTGCATGTACATTGGATATATGTACTTCGATAAATGGTTTGCCTGCAGCGGCAAAAGCGTCGCGGATGGCTACACTGGTATGTGTGTACGCGCCCGGATTGATGATTATGAAGCGGGTATCGTCGGATAAAGCCGCCTGAATCCGCTCAATCAAGATGTGTTCGGCATTGCTTTGTAATGTTTCCAATGTCATATCGGCTGCCTGTGCCTGTTGTTGCAGCTTCTGATTAATGTCTGCCAGTGTGGTCTTACCATATATATGCGGTTCGCGCACCCCCAATAGATTGAGATTGGGGCCGTTTAAAACCAGAATTGAGGCACTCATAAAATGTTTGGTTTTTGCAAAATTGCGCCATTTTTGCCGAAAATGAGCGCAAATGTCCAGTATTTTTGTATTTTTTTGATTATTTAAACCATGGTTTTGTCTGCCGTGGTGTGCTTGCGGCCTTATTTTGCTTGCTCCTGCCGGCACCATCTGGTGCGGATTCTGTAGCGGGCTTGTGATGTGGTTGGCTGTTTTTCAGTATGAGCCGGTAGGCATATAATACGACTTTTGCCTTGTTCAAGCACGTATACATGCATATAAATGATTTTGATTTTGATTTACCGCCTCACCTGATTGCACAGCATCCGCCGGCTGTACGTGGCAGTAGCCGTTTATTGGTGGCTTTGCCGGGGCAGTCACCTGTTGACAGTAAGTTTACCTGTTTAACCGATTATGTGGCTGCCGGTGATGTGCTGGTGTTTAATAATACGCGGGTAATGAAGGCGCGTCTGTTTGGCCATAAGGCCAGCGGCGGCCAGATTGAGGCGCTGATTGAACGAGTGCTGGACGCACATACGGCGCTGGCGCATGTGCGCTCCTCTAAATCGCCAAAGCCCGGTACGGAGCTGATTTTCGAAGGAGGTTTGCATGCACAGATGCAGGCACGGCAAGGTGAACTGTTTGTACTGCATTTTGCCGGTACGCAGACAGTATGGGAATTGCTGGCTGCTCACGGCCATTTGCCATTGCCACCTTATATTACCCGCTCAGCGGATGATGACGATGATGAGCGCTACCAGACGGTGTATGCCAAATATGAGGGGGCAGTGGCTGCGCCCACTGCTGGTCTACATTTCACCGATACTATTTTGCAACAGCTGCGAGATAAAGGGGTGCATCTGACGGAAGTCACCTTGCATGTTGGTGCCGGTACCTTTCAGCCGGTACGGGTGGAAAATATTGCTGAGCATCACATGCACAGTGAATGGTATGACGTGAGTGAAACTGTGGTAGCTGAAATTGAGGCAGCCCATGCACGGGGCAATAAAGTTTGGGCAGTGGGCACCACAGCGGTGCGGGCATTGGAATCTGCCGCACGCAGTGGCAAGTTGCAGGCTGGTCAGGGTGATACCAATATTTTTATTACACCCGGATACCAGTTTAAGGTGATTGACCGTATGATTACTAATTTTCACCTGCCTAAATCCACGCTGTTAATGTTAGTTAGCGCGTTTAGCGGTTATGATGAAATCCGTGCTGTATACCAGCATGCGATTACTGAACAATATCGTTTTTTCAGTTATGGCGATGCTATGCTGCTCGGTAATCTAAGCCGAATCGGACAGAATAATTAAAATAGAAAAGGAACAATTATGAGAATGTTACATACTATGCTGCGTGTGGGTGATTTAGATAAATCATTAGCGTTTTATCAGGATGTGCTGGGTATGAAGCTGTTGCGCCGTGAAGATTTTCCTGCTGGCCGTTTTACGCTGGCATTTGTTGGTTATGGTGAGGAATCTGACACCACGGTGTTGGAACTGACCTATAACTGGGATACGCACGCATATGATTTAGGAAGTGGTTACGGCCATATTGCTATTGAAGTAGACGATGCCTATGCTGCCTGTGATGCCGTACGCGCTAAAGGCTGTAAGGTGACTCGCGAAGCCGGCCCGATGCAGCACGGCACGACAGTGATTGCGTTTGTAGAGGATCCGGATGGATATAAAATAGAATTTATTCAGAAAAAGAACTAATTTCTCTTCTGGTAAAAGCTGGTTTTGAGCTTTTTCTACCAATACTTTTTCTCCGGCAAATGGTTAGCGTACATTTTTATAGATTAAACGGGTGTTGAATGCTGTCTTTGCCGGTTTACTTTAATTTTTAATTCATCTGCTTAGGTATCTACACTGAAATACATTCTTAAACACGGCGGCCTGCACAGTTTTTTTATAGGAATAGTGAAGGTGTGGCTGTCTCAGATATTGGCTGGCACTACTAAAAGAGTGTGAGCCATTGGTCTGAAATATTTGCTAAGTTTTAAAAAACAGGTTTCGTGTATTTTGATATTGCTGGTTTTGGCAGGTAGTTTCCTGCTGCTGGTATGAGTTGATGTGTATTCTGCTGATTAGATTACGTTGTTTGTGTCGGTTGCGGAGAGTGTAGTGCCAATATTGTTTGCATCTTTGAATGAAAGAACAGGCTGGCTGATTGTGAGTGTTTTGCCTTGGTCTGACTATTGCCCGCTTCATTGGCTTTAAACTGCATACATTCGGATACTTGAACAAGCTCTGCCATCTTTGTCGGACTCCTATAGTTAAGATTTCGTGTTTGTAACCATTGCAGACTGGACTTTTGTTTGTATATAAATGATAATAATTATCATTATTTTACATGTAAGGGGATGTGATGATAAAAAGATTCTTAGCAGTGGTGGTATTGTCGGCGTTGGCTATGGGGCTGAGTGCCTGTCAGACTAATGCTTCAGTATCTGTTACTCAGGCTACAGATGAGGCAAAACTGCCGGCTTCGCCACAAAAAATTGCGGTGATGGATTTTGGCGCAATGGATACGCTGGATGCACTGGGTGCTGGTAGGCGAATAATTGCTGCACCAATTAGTAATATGCCTACCTATTTGCACCAGTATCAGAATCAACAGTTACATGATTCTGGCAAAATGAAAGAACCAGACATTGCTGCTATTCGGGCAGCCAAACCAGACTTGATTATTATGAGTGGGCGGCAAAATGCTTTTGCAAAAGAGTTAGAGTCTATTGCACCAACGTTGAATTACTCGGTAAAGACTGATAGCAATTATTTTGCTAATGTGCAAAAACAAATTCTTCTGCTAGGTAAGCTGGCAGGTCAGGAAGCTTTGGCGCAGCAGCAATTACAAGCGTTAGCCCTAAAAATGAATGCAGCACGTGAGTTGGCAGAGCACAGCACGCAGAAAGCCATTATAGTGCTGCATAATGATGGCAAGGTAATGCTGATGAATCAGGGTAGTTATCCAGCATTAATTTTTGATGAGCTGAAGATTAAACGTGCACTGAAGATAGATGAATTGCCGGTACAGCAAAGCAGTAAGGATGGCAAACCAACACGTTTAATGGTGGATAACAGCTTTATCACCCAATATCATCCAGATATTGTGTACGTTGTTGACCGCAGCAAAGCCATTGGAAATACCCCTATGCGTAATGATTATTTTGACAGCAGCGTGTTGCAACGTGCCGGTACCAGAGTGGTCTATCTGAGTGCAGATTTATGGTATCTGTCAGGTAATGGGCTGGAAAGTTTGAATCAACAGATTGACGAAGTTGTCAAACCTTTGAATGATATTAACTAGATTTCAGTATGTGTTACATAAAAATCAGCCTTTATACACACACGGCTGGTTTTTTTATGTATTCATGTCTGCTGGAAGTTTTATGTTAAATATATATGCTAAGTGAATGTTTTGTTAAATTTTTTAAATCAGCGGAAATAACGACAAGGTTACAGTTGTGGTAGTGTATTTTTCGATAATATAGCGACTGTACTGTTGTAGCGAATCAGGCAAAGCTGGGTTGATAGCCAGTGGGGGTTTTAAAGAGCGACTGGAGACCACATTGAAACATTCATGAGCCTGTTACGCTGTGTTAACAAATAGTTTATTTAACGGCACCTTCCTCGGAAAGGAATAATAATGAAGATAGGTATTCCACGCGAATCACTTGCCGGTGAAACCAGAGTAGCGGCCACGCCGAAAACCATTACACAACTGATTAAACTGGGGCATGAAGTTGTAGTTGAGCATGATGCCGGTAAAGCCGCCAGTCTGTCAGACGGATTGTATAGCGAAGCCGGTGCCACCATTGCTGATACGGCTACGGTATGGCAGTGTCCGCTGATATTTAAAGTAAATGCGCCTAATACTGACGAAATTACAGCCATGAATGAAGGCACGATTTTGGTTAGCTTTATTATGCCGGCTCAGCAGCCTGAGCTGCTGGAAAAGCTACAGGCGAAAAAAATTACCGTGCTGGCGATGGATATGGTGCCGCGTATTTCACGTGCACAGGCTATGGATGCTTTGTCTTCAATGGCCAATATTAGCGGCTACCGTGCAGTTATTGAAGCTGCAGAAAACTTCGGCCGCTTTTTTACTGGTCAGATTACCGCAGCCGGTAAAGTACCCCCTGCCGAAGTGCTGGTGATTGGTGCTGGAGTGGCTGGTCTAGCGGCGATTGGTACTGCTCGCCAGCTTGGAGCCGTAGTAAATGCATTTGATACCCGCCCCGAAGTGGCCGACCAAATCGAATCCATGGGCGGAAATTTCGTGCGTCTAGATTATCAGGAAGAAGAAAGCAGCAGTGGAGACGGTTACGCTAAAACCATGAGTGCTGCCTACATTGCAGCTGAAATGGAATTATTTGCCGCTCAGGCAAAACAAGTTGATATTATTATTACTACAGCAGCTATACCGGGTAAGCCAGCACCTAAGCTGATTACCCGTGAAATGGTGGACAGTATGCGTGAAGGTTCGGTAATCGTGGATTTGGCAGCCGCTACAGGTGGCAACTGTGAATATACTGAGCCCGGTAAAATTGTTACCACTGCCAACGGCGTAAAAATAATCGGATATACCGATATGGCCAACCGCTTGGCCGGCCAGTCATCTCAGCTGTATGGTACCAATCTAGTAAATCTGGCGCGTTTGCTCACCCCTAATAAGGACGGTGAGCTGGCACTTAACTTTGAAGATGTCATTATTCGCAACATGACGGTTACCCACGCTGGCAACAGCATGTATCCGCCTCCACCGATACAGGTATCTGCTGCGCCCAAAGCAGCGGCTACAGCCGCTGCACCGGTTTCTGCGGCTGCACCAAGTGTTGCCCCTGATAAGAGCAAGAAAAAAATTATCTGGGCGGCTATTGCCGTGATATTGATGTTATGGATTGGTGCTGTTGCACCGGTAGCGTTTCTTAACCACTTTATGGTGTTTGTCCTTTCCTGTGTAGTGGGCTACTTTGTGGTGTGGAATGTGAATCATGCCTTGCACACGCCGTTGATGTCGGTAACCAATGCGATCTCCGGCATTATTGTGGTCGGGGCATTGCTGCAAATCGGTCAGGGGCACGGTTTTGTATCCCTGCTTGCCTTTATTGCAGTGGCGATAGTCAGCGTAAATATTTTCGGCGGCTTTGCTGTTACCCGTCGTATGCTTAATATGTTTCGTAAGTAAGGGAGAAACAGGATGTCTCAAGGTATTGTAACTGCTGCCTACATCGTTGCCGCCGTATTGTTTATTCTGAGTCTGGCTGGATTATCGCAGCAGGAAAGTGCTAAACGTGGCTGCTATATGGGTATTGCGGGCATGGCCATTGCCCTGCTGGCTACTGCATTCAGTCAGGATGCGCACGGGCTGGGTTGGGTTATCATTGCCATGGTAATTGGCGCAGCAGTTGGCCTGCAACAGGCCAGAAAAGTAGAAATGACCCAAATGCCGGAGCTGATAGCCATGCTGCACAGCTTTGTGGGTCTGGCTGCTGTACTGGTTGGTTTTAACAGCTATATCGACCCGCACGATGTTGATACAGATATGTTCACCATTCACTTGATAGAAGTGTTTCTTGGTGTATTTATCGGTGCTGTCACTTTCAGCGGCTCATTAGTGGCGTGGGCCAAGCTGAATGGAAAAATGGCAAGCAAACCTTTGCAACTGCCGCACCGCCATCTGCTCAATCTGGGGGCACTGGTGTTGTCGTTTCTGTTGTTGCTGTGGTTTGTCGGTGCCGGAGGTTCTGGATTTGCATTGATTGTCATGACACTGATCGCGCTTGCTTTTGGTTATCATCTGGTGGCCTCAATCGGCGGTGCCGATATGCCGGTAGTGATTTCCATGCTCAATTCGTACTCCGGTTGGGCTGCAGCTGCTGCTGGTTTTATGCTTAACAATGATTTACTTATTGTAACCGGTGCTCTGGTAGGTTCTTCCGGTGCCATCCTGTCGTATATTATGTGTCAGGCGATGAACCGTAAGTTTCTGGCAGTAATAGGCGGAGGATTTGGTTCGGTTCCAGTGGCTGCTGGTACCGACCAAACCCCTGCCGGTGAAGTACAGGAAATCAGACCGGAACAAGTAGCTGAAACTCTTAAAAACGCTCATAGTGTTATTATCACACCGGGCTATGGCATGGCGGTGGCTCATGCTCAAAACGCTGTGGCAAGTATCACTGCTAAACTGCGCCAGCAGGGGGTAAATGTTCGTTTTGGCATCCATCCCGTAGCAGGTCGTCTGCCTGGACACATGAATGTGTTGCTGGCTGAAGCCAAAGTACCGTATGATATCGTACTGGAAATGGATGAAATCAATGATGATTTCAGCGATACCGATGTGGTACTGGTTATTGGTGCCAATGATACTGTTAATCCGGCCGCTGTCACCGACCCAAACAGCCCGATTGCCGGTATGCCGGTGTTGCACGTATGGGAAGCGAAAAACGTAATTGTGTTTAAGCGTTCGATGCAGTCAGGCTATGCGGGCGTAGATAATCCACTGTTTTATGAAGAAAATGTTCGCATGTGCTTTGGTGATGCCAAGGCGACACTGGATGAAGTGGATAAAAACATTTAATCAAAAAAACAGTCCGGATTTTTCCGGACTGTTTTTTCTTATTCAAGCACCGCCTTTTCTAACAGGTTAGAGGGGTGAATCTTTACTTTCCAAAATAGTGGCTTATTCATGAAAAAATACAATCTGCTCACATAAAGCAAGCAGACATAATCATGTATGCTGATCAGCGCTTAGGCATCACTACCGGACAAAAATCGGCATCGGTGTGAATCAATGGGCCGCCCACAGCGTCCACTGCAATCGGAACTGAAGCAAAAATACCCGGAATCAGCGTTTTACCACTTTCATCCTTAACACCGCCCAGTGTTTCCGCAATGGCAGAAGGTTTACCCGGAAGATTCAGTATAAGACTGCTACCACGTAATACCCCTACCTGACGCGATAAAATAGCAGTGGGTGTGAAGTGTAGGCTAATTTGCCGCATCAGCTCTCCAAAACCCGGGATCACACGATCAGCTACGGCCAGAGTAGCTTCCGGCGTAACATCGCGCAAATACGGGCCGGTACCGCCGGTAGTGAGTATTAGTGGGCAGATTTCCTTATCGGCTAGCTGAATTAATTTTGCTTCAATCAAAGGCTGCTCATCTGGTATCAGATGCTCTACTAGCTCCAATGGATTCAGTACAGCTCGTTGCAACCATTTTTTTAACTCTGGCAAACCTTGATCCACATACACACCTCGGGAAGCACGGTCACTTATCGAGACCAATCCAATTTTCAATAAAGGCAACGCATCCATAGTTAGATCCACAGCATCCAAAAGGCAAATATTGTAATATAGACCTTTTAGCATGTCAGTGAAGCAAGATGATTTCAGACGAATTAACTCATTTCAATAATCGTGGTGAAGCGCATATGGTCGATGTTGGTGGCAAACCTCATAGCAAACGCATGGCCATTGCCAGCGGTAAAATCACGGTGAATGAAACTGCATATAATAAAATATTGGCTGGCGACAGCAAAAAAGGCGATGTATTGGGTATTGCCCGAATTGCCGCTATACAGGGTGCCAAGCAGACCAGTAGCCTGATTCCGCTATGCCATCCCATAGCGTTGACTAAAGTTAACGTAGATTTCTCCCTTAACAACATCGAGCGCAGCATCACCATCTGTGTGCAAACCGAAAATACTGGTCAAACGGGCGTGGAAATGGAAGCTTTAACCGCTGCCAGCGTTGGTTTGTTAACCATTTACGACATGCTTAAGGCTGTCGACCGCAGTATGGAAATTAGTCATATTTGCCTACAACACAAAGAAGGCGGGCAGTCTGGACTCTGGCAGCGCCACTCTTAAAACGTGTTTCTATTTATTCTCGGGATTTTTTAGGCTAAAAATGCCAGCGCCAGTGTTGTAGTCTCAAAAAAACGACTTAATCTGTTTCATTTTGTCACAGAGAAAACCATGCGTTCACTAGTTGGTTAACGCAAAAACAACTCTGTATAGAGCTCGTAATCTAAAAAATAGGTACAGAATTCGCCAGTAAGAAAAGTTAACAATTTTCATTTTCTAAAGCTTTAGTCGTTTTTAACTTTAAATTAATTACCTTTATCATTTCACACTAAGGTGGATTAAGTCCGTATTTTAAGTGCAATTAGGAGTTTAATCGCCTGATAGCAGATTCAATTCAGAATTCAAGCGCAAAAATATGTCTATCATAATTCTTTTGATGATTTAAATAAAATTTAATATTTTATATTTTTACATGAAATAATGAAGTTTAAATTTATAATATTAAAATTAATGATGAAAATTGAAATATGCTATATAAATTAATTTAGCATAAAAAATTGATAATATTATTAATGATAAAAAGCGTTTTATTTACAAATTAAAATTAAGAAATAGTTTCAAGTTTTTTATTATAGAATTGAAGTTATATTTAAATGGCCGTAAACTTTGTCAGAAATGATTGGCAGAAAAATATACAAAAGAGCAGTTTTAGATTTATAAATTTTAATTAAAATGGAAAAAATCAATGTTTATTACCAAAATAGTATTAAAAGCAGTTATATTACTGGATTAGAAAATTAGTATTAAATTTAACATAGATTCACATGCAGAGACTTGTCAAGAGGCAATTGAATTCAGGAATATTGCCCTGCGATAGTGAAAATACAACTGAGGCAATAAATACCTTACCATTTTAACCTGTGGTTAGGCGCAAATTTACTTATGTCAGAGCATTTCCTTACACATGACAACATGGTATCATCAGCCCATACCCGATAAAGACACTAATATTGTGCTGCACTCGTGCTATTTATAGTATTAAATGCTATATCTGTAAGCTTAAATAGCAACTTTAGCTTATTTTTAATGTTAGCTTGAAATATATTTAATGTGTTGAGATGCAACTCCTAATATATTGGCATGCTAAATTATATAGCAAAAGTTATTTTTAGCAAGGTTTAATTTAAATTGGTATAGATAATTGTTGTATTTGATTAAGCTTTGAATTGTAAACGATTGTTTAGCAATATATTTTAAATTTAACTTTGCACGATTTTTATTTGAAGGTAATTCCAATATGGAAAATTTTAACGTCGGCTTTGCCTCAAGAATGCAAGAAGTAGTGGATATTCTTGGGAGCGTTTCAGAGTTATCCAGACGAGTAGAGGTGGCCTATCCAACTGCCTCAAAATGGGTGAAAGAAGGTGCCGAGCCTAGTACAACCAATCTGATTAAAATAGCGCGCGTTGCGCAAGTAAAGCTTGAATGGCTGGCAACCGGCAAAGGCAGCAAAATCGAACTGGATGGTTATAGCGAACAAGCTGATTTTTGCGCAAAACTGTCCAATCCGCTGGCTATGAATGCCACCATCAGTGAAGCTGGCTGTGAGTATATTCTACCAGTTAATGAAGTACATGCTCGTGATTTTGCTTTTATACCGGTTTGCTCCATTCAGAATGCAGATGATGTTGAAAGCAAAGAGAGCAAAATAGCATGTACTATTGCTTTTAACCGTAACTGGTTGGAAAACACCCTGAATATCGATCCACAGAAACTCAGCACGATGGTTGTTAAAGATGACAGCATGGCTGGTGTGCTTAATGATGGCGATCATGTATTAATTAATCATAGTAAAAAAGCCGGTGGTGATGGCTTGTATGTTTTGCGCATAGGCAAAAATATTTTGGTGAAACGCACCCAGCTCAAGCCAAACAACCAGTTATTAGTTACGTCAGCAAACAGTGCCTATGAGCCATTCAATATTGATTTAACAGATAGTGAACAGGATTTTGAAATTATCGGTAAAGTAGAATGGTTTGGCCGCAAAATCTAAACCATACCGTAATCTAAATCTGATATCTGCCTGCAATCAGGTACCAATAGTAAATATGGTGATACGATAAAAACCGTTGCAAATGTGCTAAGTTTGTTTTGTATTTCTTTTCACAAAGAAATTAGCTAGCTGTCGTTACTGTATACTGTACTGCCAGAGAAACAGAAAGCTACTGATAAAAAATATAGCGTAGTAGAGACGGCAAATAATATCGGTCATCTTTGTTTATGGATTTTTTCAGACTGGTAAAATGAAAAATAAATCCTGATTCGGCCTGTTCGTGTAAACAAATAATTCGAAGCATAGACAATTAGCCACACAGTCAGCACAAGTGCCTTGAGCACGTTCACATTGCTGATTGTGTGAGGCAAAATACTAAGTACAATTCCATTTAAATACCTACTGAACAACTGAAAATACGCTCAAATGTATTTGCAAAATGAGACAAAATTAACTGCTACTCCGAATTTTTATTACCACCTCAGCTTACTAAAACAAATGCTGCTAAATTTCAGAATAATTATCTAAATCGAAAGACGTTCTATTTTGCAGTACGCTACTTCATTGCCACTCAGCGCAACTGACTGTCTTTACTGCCACGTCGGTTATACAAACTGAACGTTTTTTGCATTTCCTTATCTCGTTCTGCCTGACATTCCACACAAAAACGCACACCTTTTAAAACCTGACGGCGAGCTAGCGGAATAGCTTCACCGCATTCTTCACAAAATTCTGCACTTTCTGCCGCCTGATCCATTTGCTGCCGAACATGATTGATAGCGTCTGCGATGGTACTTTCAATTTGCTGATTGACTGCATCATCTGAAGCCCAGCCACTTGCCATAATAAACTCCTATAAATTTCACAATATTAATATTGGAGTTATACATCTTTTTTTCAATATAATACTGATTAATATGAATATTTTGAAAGATAATGATAGATACCATTTTCTGGTTGAATAGTTAAAGATTGGCAGCCATTTTCAATTATATGAATGTTTGTTTACAAACAGATTTTTTAGGCAAAAGTAAATATCAACGGCAAATGGTTCTGTTATAAATTAACGTATTTAAATTACATATTCATTTAAATCAGATATATGATGTGCTCTAAACCTAAAAATGGAGGGTAATAGCGAAACCAGATGAGAAGTGTAAAAAATATGCATTCTATGCGCCAAACTTTCAGCATGATAATGTCTTTTCTGGTAAGAACGTTCTGGATTCAATGCTGATGGTGCTCAGGTCTGCCATGAATGGCAAGTGTAATGGTAACTGTTAATAATTGCTCATCATCATTGTTTGCTTGACTAATAGATAGATAATAATTTTATTTTTTATTTATTTAAGCTAACCGGAAGTGGGTGAGAAAATTTGGCAGAGATTGATTAATTGCTGTTAAAACTTAATTTATTCTAGCTAATTCATGATTATATTTACATCAAACCGCATTGCAATATGCGCGATGATTTTATAGACTGATTTTGATTTTCCCTGTTAAATCAATCTATTGTTAAAAAAGGATAATAATTATGGATGCCCGTCAGTTTAAAGAATGCGTAGAAGCATGTAACCGTTGTATTGCTCTGTGTCAGTATTGTTCCACCGCTTGCTTGCAAGAAGATGATGTCAAAATGATGGCGAAATGTATTCATTTAGATATGCAGTGTGCGGCTATGTGTTCTCTGGCGGTAAATTTTATGTGCATGAACAGTCCATTCGTCGTGCAGGTGTGTCAGTTATGTGCTGAGGTTTGCCGCGCCTGTGCGCAGGAATGTGGCCGTTTTAAAATGGATCATTGCCAGCGCTGCGCTGAAGCCTGCACAAATTGTGCCGACAAATGTATGGCTATGGCTGCCTAAATATATAAAAAATCCATTTCACCATTGTCGCCGACAATGGTTTTTTTTTTGATTATTAATAAAAAATCTGTTTGTGAGTCTAGGGTGAAATAAAGCGTTTTATTTGACTTAATAGAATGGCAGAAGATAAACAAACGGAGTTAGCCTGATTAAAGCTAACCCCGAGATTACATATTCATCAGCTAGATTATTTCAGTCCCAGCACATCTTGCATATCAAAAAGTCCCTGCTCATGCTGGCGCAGCCAGACGGCAGCTCGGACAGCTCCGTTGGCAAAAGTAGCACGGCTGGAAGCTTTGTGGCTAATTTCTACGCGTTCACCATCTGTAGCAAATAAGGCAGTGTGGTCGCCAACAATGTCGCCGGCACGGATGGTGGAAAAACCAATGGTCTGCGGGTCACGTGGACCGGTATGGCCTTCGCGGCCATAGATAGCACAAGTTTTTAGGTCTCGACCCAGTGCATCGGCTATGACCTCGCCCATACGCAGTGCTGTCCCGGACGGTGCATCTACTTTATGACGATGATGCGCTTCAATGATTTCGATATCATAGCCCTCGTTTAAAACTCGAGCGGCTGTATTTAATAAAGCAAAGGTAAGGTTGACGCCAACGCTGAAATTGGGCGCAAAGACAATGCCAATTGTTTGCGCTGCGTCACTGATGCGCTGTTTGCCGGCTTCGTCGAATCCGGTAGTGCCGATAACATCCTTTACGCCAAGCCGTTCGCAGATGGCGAGATTACTAAGCGTGGATTCGGGTTTGCTGAAATCTATCAGTACATCGGTATTGTCCAGCACTTTTTCAGGGTCGTGACAAATGCTGACACCCAGTTCCAGCCCAATGGCAAATCCGGCATCCAGCCCGATGGCTGGTGAGCCATTGTGTTCCAGTGCTCCACTTAATACGCAATCGTGACGCTGGCTGATACTCTGAATAAGGGCTCGACCCATACGGCCGTTGGCGCCGGCTACGGCAATTCTCAGGCGGGATGTAGACATACATTTACTCCGATGGGGTGAAGAGTGTTGTGGGCACTGGCTGTGGTTGTGCGGTCAGCGCGTCTCCTTCAGCATGAATCAAGTTGCCATTGGCATCAAAATAAAGGGTGAGTTTCTTTTCTTCTTCCACATGGCTGGCACGGGTAACTACAAACACGTAATCCCAGCGATTGGCATGAAAGGGGTCACGCAGCAACGGTGTGCCCAGCAGCATCTGTACCTGTTCGCGGCTCATGCCGGGTTGTAATGAATTCACTACGTTTTGGTCAAGCTCATTTCCTTGTACAATTTTCAGTTTGTAGGAAGGAATTTGTGCCAGTTTGGCTGTGGTGCAGGCACTTAGGCCCAGTATGGCCACGGCCAGCAGGCAGTAGATTTTTTTCATGCTGATACCTCGGAGCTGGGACGAAACAGTTAGCAATGGCGGTGGCAACATTGTATGACACCGAGTGGGCAATTGCCTTAAAAGTGCGTATTATAGCGAGTATTATCAGCTAGTGGTGAAATAAGCATCATGAATAACAATGTAGCTCAACTGAAAGATAACGGTTTAAAGGTGACAGGCCCCAGACTGAAGATTCTGGAGCTATTTGAATCGCAGCCCGAACAACACCTAAGTGCGGAAGATGTCTATCGTCGTCTGCTGGATGAGGGTGTGGAAATTGGTGTGGCTACTATCTATCGTGTTCTGACACAGTTTGAACAGGCCAATATCCTGCTGCGCCATCATTTTGAAACCGGCAAGGCAGTTTATGAACTAAATCGTGGCGGCCACCATGATCATTTGGTGTGTATTAAATGTGGCAAAGTTACTGAATTTTGTAGTGAAGAAATTGAAAAGCTACAAAAGAAAATTGCCGACGATAATGGCTATCGTATTGTTGACCATGCCTTATATATGTATGGGGTATGCAGTGAGTGTCAGCAATTTGACACTAAATATCTGTAAATAATTCTGGCAGGACTGTCTAGTATGAGTCAGACTGCTTATCGGCCGATTATTCCGCAACTGAGTAGCACCAATCTGGATTTTCCCGATTTAGAAACCGCTCAGCGCGAGCGTGATGGTCTGGTAGCGATTGGCGGCGGTTTACAGCCGGCAAGAATACTGGCTGCATACCGGCAAGGTATTTTTCCGTGGTATGGCTCGGATGAGCCTATCATGTGGTGGTCCTTCGCGCAGCGAATGGTACTGTTTCCGGATGAGCTGAAAATTAGCCGCTCACTGGCTAAAAATCTGCGCAATAAGTCTTATGCTGTAACCATGAATTATGCTTTCCGGCAGGTGCTGAGCAACTGTGCTCAGACACCGCGTCCCGGACAGAACGGTACATGGCTGGTACCCGAAATGCAATATGCTTATCGTGCGTTGTATGAGATGCAGCATGCATGTTCATTTGAGTGCTGGTATCAGCATGCCGACGGGCAGCCTTATCTAGCCGGTGGATTGTATGGTGTTTTGATTGGGCGTGTTTTTTATGGCGAATCCATGTTTGCCCATGCGTCGGATGCTTCCAAAATTGCCTTTGTGCATGCAGTGCACTATCTACAGCAGCAAGGTGTACCCTTGATTGATTGTCAGGTGTATACCAGCTATCTGGCCAGCTTTGGCGGACGCGAAATTCCGTTTGCCGATTTTTTGGCTTGTCTGCGTCAATATAATCCCCAATCTTTGCCACAGCCGCCTGAACCGCGTTTGCTGGCCGGCAATGGTGTTGTTCCGTTGCCCATTACCTGAACTGAATCATTGATGATAGGAATTGTTTTATGTCTTTACAACAAGTGATAGAAACTGCGTTTGATAATCGTGCTGAAATCACGCCGGCATCGGTATCAGCCGAAGTGAAAGAAGCAGTAAATGAAACCTTGCAGCAATTGGATAGTGGCCACCTGCGTGTGGCTGAGAAACAGGGGAATCAGTGGCAGGTAAATGAATGGGCTAAAAAGGCTGTGTTGCTGTCTTTCCGTATCAGTGACAATGTGGTTACCGATGATGGGGTGGGTCGCTATTTTGATAAAGTGCCAACCAAATTTGCTCAGTGGGGTGAGGCTGACTTTCAGCAGGCAGGTTTTCGTGCGGTACCGGGTGCGGTAGTGCGTGCCGGCAGCCATATCGGTAAAAATGTGGTACTGATGCCTTCATTTGTGAACATCGGTGCGTTTGTTGATGAAGGTACGATGGTAGACACTTGGGCTACGGTAGGCTCTTGTGCTCAGATTGGTAAGCATGTTCATTTGAGTGGTGGTGTTGGTATCGGTGGGGTGCTTGAGCCATTGCAAGCGGCACCTACTATTATTGAAGATAATTGCTTTATCGGTGCGCGTAGTGAGATTGTTGAAGGCGTGATTGTCGAAGAAGGCAGTGTCATTTCCATGGGTGTATTCATTGGACAATCTACTAAAATCTACGACCGTGAAAGCGGTGAAATTACCTATGGCCGTGTACCTGCTGGTTCGGTGGTGGTGTCCGGCAGTCTGCCGGCAAAAGATGGCAGCCATAGCCTGTATTGTGCTGTGATTGTAAAGAAAGTAGATGCAAAAACTCGTGCTAAAACCAGTGTGAATGAACTTTTACGCGGAATTTAATTTTTTCTTTTGCAATAACAAATCCTCTTACGCACCGTAAGAGGATTTGTTCTGGATGGTGGCAGCGAGCATACCATCAAAATTCAGTCGTAAAGAATCTGTGTATTTATTGCTGACGAAGAGACTGACTGATTTTACTAGCGATAAGGGTAGCAGTTGTTAATAAGGCACCGACCAGAATTTTGTTTCGCCAGCGTCTGGGTTTATTGGCCAATTTCAATGCCAGACTGCCAGCTGGAATTTTGTCTACTATATTCAGTGAGCGCTGCCACAAGTTTGATTTGCTAGTGGAGTGGCCGTTTTTCAATTGTTCTGCCATTAATTTCAACCGTGCACTCTGTGCCTGAAGATTCAGCAGTTCACGCTGCTGGGCAAGATTCAGTTTGTCGGATTTACTCATTTATTGTTCTCCGTCAATTCTGCTATGGCTGCCACCTTTCAGGTAGCTGATGTCTTCTGTAATAGCTGACAGGGTCTGCGTCATAAACTGACTTTGTTTGCGTATAAGTTTTACTATAACGATAGTCAGCAATAAGATTAACAATAAAAACAATATGGCCAGACCAAAAAACACCCAAACCTTAGTTTCCGGCTCCAATACAGCATTCAGACCAAATAACAGGCTGATAAAGCCGAGAAAAAACATTGCCCCAACCAATACTGCCAGTATCAGCAGTACAATGATGCTTTGCAGTTGGGCAATGGCATCCAGACGCAGCATGCGCAGACGAATCCACAGCAGTTCACTGCCATAAGCAAGCCAGATTTTTAGCTGACGCAAATCGCGGCCAATATTGCCAATACTCATGCAATGGTATCCGTTAAAAGGTGAATAATATTCAGGCAAGCGGTGAAATCACCGGATTGCCTGAATGGAGACTGTGCTGGTAATGATTAGCCGCGACAGCGTCCGAGCAAAATGCCGGCAATAAAGCCTGCAGCGGCAGCGATCCCCATTGCATAATAAGGCTGTTCACGAACCAGCTCATCTGTGCGTTCAGCTGTGGCGCGGGCTTTGTCGGCAATGGTGCTTTCCAGCTCACTTAATTTGGATTTGGTATTACCCAGTTTCTTGCGCAACTGGTCTTTCAGTGCTTTGGCCTGATCTGAACCGTTGTCGCCAGCTTTTTCATATAAATCTTCTACTTCATCCAGTACTGAACGTACTTCTCTCATTAGATCTTTTTTCTGTGCATCAAAATCAGCCATGGTCATTCTCCTTCCAGTGGGCATGAAAAAATATCAGAAAGTTTAAAATTTGCAGCCAATTTTTAAAGACCGATTACTGCATACAGAGTGCCTGCTTGGGGGCAATATCGGTTAAAATAAATTTGGCTGCTAACATCTGTTTCACAATGTCTACCTTAGCACAAGGATATGCATTTGCACAGATATTAATATATTAGCAATAAACTGCTGCATGGGAATGAAAGATGACTGAGCTGGGACTGAAAAAAATATATTCGGGTAAAGTACGCGATTTATATGAGATTGACGCGCAGCGTATGCTGATGGTGGCGACAGATCGCTTATCTGCTTTTGATGTAATTTTACCTGAACCTATAACAGGAAAAGGTGAAATTCTTACTCAGATTTCAAATTTTTGGTTTAATAAACTGAAGCATATCATGCCCAATCACTTTACCGGTGAGACGGTTTATGATGTATTGCCACACCAAGAAGCAGAAAAATTGGCCAAAAGGGCAGTGGTGGTAAAAAAACTAACACCATTGAAAATTGAAGCGATTGTCAGAGGCTATCTCTCTGGTAGCGGTTGGCGTGATTACCAGCGAACAGGTGCCGTATGTGGTATTAAACTACCTGCTGGTCTGCTTGAGGCTGAAGCGTTGCCGCAAGTGATTTTTACTCCGTCCAGCAAGGCGGCTGTTGGAGACCATGATGAGAACATCACTCTGGCAGAATGTATTTCACTACTGGGCGAAGAGCTCACTAAGCAGGTCAGCACTAAAGCGATTGAGCTGTATACTGAAGCTGCAGCTTATGCCAGAAGCAAAGGCATTATCATTGCAGATACTAAATTTGAGTTTGGTGTAGATGAAAATGGTACTTTAACTTTGATGGATGAAGTGCTCACACCAGATTCAAGCCGTTTCTGGTCGGTGGAAAATTATCAGGTAGGCACCAATCCGCCTTCTTTTGATAAACAGTTTATTCGTGATTGGCTGGTCGCATCTGGGTGGAACAAGCAGCCTCCTGCTCCGCACATACCGCCAGAGATTATCGCTAAAACATTGGCTAAATATCAGGAAGCACTGCATTTACTTGCTGGACAATAAACAAATTAAAGGGCAGCCAAAAGCTGCCCTTTTGCAATAATATCCA
This sequence comes from Snodgrassella sp. B3088, assembly GCF_026535815.1. NCBI lineage: Bacteria > Pseudomonadati > Pseudomonadota > Betaproteobacteria > Neisseriales > Neisseriaceae > Snodgrassella > Snodgrassella sp. B3088. The sequence goes on along the minus strand of NZ_JAFNPG010000004.1, from coordinate 79,200 downwards.
GTTTGGATGTATAGGTTAGTTTTTGTCACATTGGCTGAAACCTATTTTTCATTGCAGCTTATATGTCTACAAAGTTGGTAGAAAGCAGAAAGTGCTTCTCTTTGTTAACTAAATTCTCTTTTTGAGTGTAAAAAACCGTTCTGAGTTTCTTAATAGGAAATAATATTTTAACAGGATTGATATTAACAGTGTGCCAGTAATACTTTAGTATCGGTTTTCTCTTTTCAGAGTCCAGACAGATTGTCCGTCATTCTGTACTTAACTACCAATCATGCTAAGGGGAACTAATGAATATTTCTGCCACAGAAGAATTATTGTTACAACGGCATACTGTACGCAGTTTCAAAGATCAAACACTGACTGATGAACAATATACCCGTCTGATGGAGGCAGCACGCTTTGCGCCTACATCGGAATTTTTACAGCAATGCTCCATTATCCGGGTTACCGATAGCCATTTGCGTGAACAGATTCGTACTATTTGCCATCTGGATTATGTGGGCGCAAACGGGGACTTACTGGTTTTCGTAGTGGATATGTATCGTAATCATCGCATTCGAGCTCAGCTTGGCCTAGCTGACGATGGCTTAAGTAGTACTGATCTATTTATTCAGGGCATGGAAGATACGCTGATTGCGGCTCAGAACGTGGTTATTGCTGCTGAAAGTATGGGGCTGGGCAGCGTCTATTTGGGTAGCATTCAAAACGATATCCGTCCCATTATCCAGATGTTGAAGCTGCCGAAGCTGACTTTTCCTCTCGTTGGGCTGCAAGTTGGTGTGCCTGAGAAACGGACACAGGTCAAACCGCGGATGCCACTGCCACTGCGTTCTTTTGAAAATCAATATCAGGATGAATTCAATCTCCAGAATTTCGCAGAATATGATGCCATTGTCGAAACCTATTATGGCCAACGCGATAGTAACCAGCGCATTGATTCATTTACTAAGCAGATAGCCGATAAAATATCACGTAAACGCTTTAAACGTGATGATATTCTGGCTGTGATACATGAACAGGGTTTTTGCCAGTACTAAAACCGATAACAACATTAAAAAACCTGTTGCAATTTAGATGTAGCAGGTTTTTTCTATGGTTTTAATTTGGATTGAGAATAGCTGAAAGCGTTTGAAGAAGTTTATTATCTCTGATATTTAGCAAATGCAGGTGAAATCAACAGAAAATTCATTAGCATTTCTGTTTAAAATAATAAAGTGATAAAACCCTGATAAGCTAATGCACGCGTTTCTTGCTTGATTCACTACAGTAGCAACGGAAAAAACTTTAACCTTGAACCCAAGGTGATACGCTGAATATGCTAGCATAGGATTGATTAATTAGGGTTTTAACAAATCTTATTCAATGCTCAAGCAACGACATGAAATAAATACCATATTATAAAACACAAAATCCGCCATCCCTATATAATACCTGCTAGAACGGACTCACCATAACACTGCGCATTCCAGTCTGATTAATGAGGCTGTGATTATGGATTTATTCAGCTTTGCTGTCAGCTTAATGCTAGTTCAGCGTCTACAGAATGAAGCGGGTAGCATAATGTTCTATTCTATTTAATCTGTTTATGTTTCAGCAAACCATTACTGATCTTGTATCAATAAGCCTCCTATTTGTTATCTGATGATGGAAAACGCCATGCCACAACATCCTTATCGCCGTTTACGTCCCGCACGCCATGAATTACCGGAAGTGGGTATATCCGAATCAGGTAATATACGCTCTCTGCATTTAGGTACACCCACCATACAAAGTTCAATGAATGTGGATTATCCTGCTGAGCTCGTATTGTCTTATAGCCGTGCCATGATGGCGTGGCTATTGTTTGTAGATGAATTGCCACAGCATATTACTCAGATTGGTCTTGGTGGAGGGTCGTTTGCACGTTGGATAGATGCCTATCTGCCTGAAACCCGACAGACAGCAGTAGACATTAATCCACAAGTAATCAGCATTGCTCGCAGTATGTTTGAGCTGCCGTATGAAGGCGATCATTTTGAGATTATTGAGGATGATGGTGCGGAATACGTCAAAGTATTGCGCGGCAATACTGATATTATCCTAGTAGATGGCTTCGATGGTGAGCAGATTATCGATAGTTTGGTTGCCGAACCATTTTTCGCAGATTGTCGGCAGGCACTTAGTGAAAACGGTATATTTGTCACCAACTGGTGGCAGGGGGACAAGCGTTTTCATACTTTCGTGCGTCGCTTACGTGAAGTGTTCGAAAACCGAGTGCTAATGGTACCGGCAGAAACCCACGGCAATATTGCTGTACTTGCTTTTCAGCAGCCACCTTCCATGCGTGAGTGGAGCAAATTAAAAAAACGTGCTCAACAGCGGGCAGACCGTTTTAATCTTGCGTTACCCGCCATGCTGGCAGCGATTAAAGCACAACAGGAAAACCCCAGCCGGCCACTAACATTTAATGATGAATAACCCACACTGGCACACTTATACAAATAGCCAGCGTGAACAGGCAGATTAAAGGAAAAGATGTGAGTTTTTATGCCAAACATTTGTTTGTCTGCACCAACCGGCGCGACAATCCTTGTCGCCAAAGCTGTGGCGATGATAACGTTGGTGCCGATGCTGTAGATTATCTGAAAGGCCACGCCAAAGCCATGGGACTGATGGGTGTGGGCAAACTGCGCATCAGTAGTGCTGGATGTCTTGGCCGCTGTGATGAAGGGCCAGTCATGGTATTGTATCCACAAGGGCGGTGGTATACCTATGTGGATGAAACTGATTTGCAGGAAATTCTGGATGAAGAACTGGCCAACGACCGTGTTGTTACCCGTTTATTATTAGATAAACCCGAAAGTAGTGACTAAAACAGATGTTAAAGCAACAACCCAATATCTGGATTAATGGGCCGGTTGGCAGACTGGAAACCATTTATTTGCCGGCACAAGGTACAGCACGGGGTGTAGCGGTAATTAATCATCCCAATCCGTTGCAGGGCGGATTAAATACCAACAAAGTTGTGCAAACTGCTGCCAAAGCACTAACCACACTGGGTTTTCATTGTTATCTGCCCAATCTGCGCGGCGTAGGCAATAGCGATGGCGAGCACGATTATGGCCGTGGCGAAGTAGCAGACTGTTTAGCCGTAGTGGATTTTGCACGTACACAGCATCCCGAGGTGACTAAACTGGTATTATCAGGTTTCTCTTTTGGCGGCTATGTGGCCTTATTCAGTGCCTTAACTGCTCGCCCAGATGCCTTACTGCTGATGGGTCCTGCAATCGGGATGTATACAGTTGATGTACCAGATGCCTATAATTCGGCCACAACCTTGCTGATTCATGGTGAGAAAGACGAAGTGGTGCCGTTGCAGAATAGTATGAACTGGGCTGAAGCACAGAATTTACCGGTAGTGGTCATACCCGGTTCCGGCCACTTTTTCCACGGTAAACTGATTGTATTGCGCCAATGGATTGAGCGGTTGTTTCCAGCCGTTTTAGCTGAATAATTATTTCTAATTGCAATTAAAAGTGTAATGTATACTATTACATCCTAATTTATGCAATGCTAATAGGAAATAAAATTTTTTATAATTATAAATTCAGCTCAGGCGGATAATGCTTTCTTTTAAAATAAATTAGAATATAAACTAATCAGTTTTGATAGTACGCATAAAAAAGGCATAATCAAATTTATGCCTTTTATACTTTTATCTGCAAATCTTTTTAGAAGCACTTAAACTGCCATTTTTGCAAACAAATTTGCCTTTTGAACAATGCGAGATACCGCCCTTTTTCCCAGAGCAGGGTTGGCGATCTCTTGCTGCTTCTGCACTACTGAACGTACCTATCATAAATTCAGAAATCGAAAGTATAGCTAGCCATTTTTGCATTATTTCTCCTTATATTATTAGTAAAAATGTAAATTTATTATATGTATAAAGAATATCTATACACATTATTATTATAGTAAACGATATAAATATTTAATTTTTAGTAGTATATACGACACAGATTTTATATGTTGACCGCTTTCAAGCAGAGAAGTGCAAGTAACCATGCTTAAAGTAGAAGAGAATAAATAAAGCAGTGTTTGTCATCAATGATAATTATCTAAAATAAATAAATAATTGTTTAAACATTCCATTAAAAAGATTCAGCAAATTTGGACGGCCAATTGTTAATTTGCAAATAGAATTGAGTGGGTTCAGTTTGAGAAATTTGAGATATTCAAACTTGAAGAATAATATAAAACATTTATCTAAACTCTTTAATATTAATTTTGCTTAGCATGATGTGGTTTGGGTATCGGATAGAACGATAAAATCAATATCAGATAGTATAGAAAGTATTTCATGCCTCAATATTGGATATATCTGGCTTTACTTATTTAGAGTATTGAGAAATGTACAAAAAAGATTAAACCAATCAGCAAATTTCTGAATCAGATTGATGAAAATATGTTATTAAATAATAAACCATTTTAGTTAACATCTAAAAATTCTTTTATATATTTTAAAATAATGGTGTGAATATTTTTTCTGCTAACGCCATATCCATCTTTGCAAATAATTTTATTCTTTTCAGGCAAAATACTGAAAGCATCTTTTTTACATTCTTGTATGAAACTGAAATGCATGGCATCTTTAAGCAGAATATATCTGGTTACAGGCAAATTTTCAGCCAGATAACCTGATTCCATTTCAACGGGTAGGTCACCAATATTGATTTCAGCACCGATAATTAATGTAGGGATGGTTAAACTCTTCAGACTTGATTTAGTCAGCCCACGAGCAAATGCCGTATCTAGTGCAATAATCTTTTTCACTCTTGGGTCATACAGAAGGTTGAACGCTGATTGCTTATCTGATCTTATCCCTAACGCTTCACTTAGTTCACATTCGTGCTGAGCCTTAGTTATACGATAGTCCTCAAGAAACTGTGCAACGTTAAAATTAGCACCGCCAGCGACCATCACTGTCCAACCACCTAAAGAGTGTCCCAGTAATGAGATATTATTGTTGTCTACTTTTCCGGCAAAATCAGGATTTTCTTGCAAAAAGGTAATAGTACGTTGTAAATCGATTGGTCTTTGCCATAATTGTGCAGCTTGTTTCGGGGTTTTACTATATTTAGATATGTCTGGATGATCAATTAAAGCAACAATATATCCTAGTTTGGCAAGATTTGAAGCTATCCAGCTTAAGTTGCGCCAATTACCACCATATCCATGGGATATCACTAATAAAGAATATGTATTGTTTATAGGTTTGGCATTTTCTATTGCATAAAAACCTGAAAATACCGAACTATCAGCAAATAAAATTGGCTTTGAATCAGAATTGGTAGGATAGATTACAAAGATGTTTATTTCTCTTCTTTTATCGATATCTGATAGAGTTGAAGTTTTAAATCCTAGATTATTGGCATTGCTCAGAGATGATAGTAACAATAATATAATTAATGCTATTACTCTAAACATAATAGTGAATCTATTTAATAGACTTAAAATAAAAGCCATAAACTACATTTATGTAGTAAATAGCTTTAGCTCAATTAAAAATAATTTAATTTTAAGGATATGCCTGATATAAACTTTTAGCTTATCTGTGTCTGATGTTCATCACTCTGACGACTACGTATCACACCTATCTCGTAAACCGTTTCGCCTTGCTGCTGTAGAAACTGCTGCACCGCAGCAGCATCAGCAGCATTCACTACCAATACCATGCCGATGCCGCAGTTGAAAGTACGATACATTTCCTGGCTGTTCACTTGTCCGGCCTGTTGCAACCATTGAAATAGTTTGGGCAGTGGCCACGACTGAGCATCGATGGCGGCAACGGTATTATCTGGCAGTATGCGCGGTACATTTTCACTGATGCCACCGCCGGTGATGTGTGCCATACCTTTGATGGTAAACTGTTTCAACGCTGCAAGAATAGGTTTGACGTATAAGCGGGTAGGTGCAATGATCGTTTGCCTCAGGGTTTGGCCGTCTGCAAACGGGGCGTCCAGCTCTGGACGAGCACGTTCAATGATTTTGCGTACCAACGAGTAACCATTGGAATGGATGCCATTGGAGGCCAGCCCCAGCACAATATCACCAGCAGCAATACTGTGTCCATTGATAACCTGTTCTTTTTCCACAACTCCTACAGCAAATCCTGCTAGATCATACTCACCATCGGGATACATACCCGGCATTTCGGCAGTTTCTCCACCAATCAAGGCACAGCCAGATTGTTCACAACCAGAAGCAATACCTTTAATTACTGCGGCTGCTCGTTCTACATCCAGTTTGCCGCAGGCGAAATAATCCAGAAAAAACAGAGGTTCTGCACCCTGTACCAAAATATCGTTCACGCTCATTGCAACAAGATCGATGCCAACAGTGTCGTGCTGATCCCATTCGAAAGCCAGTTTTAGCTTGGTACCGACGCCATCAGTTCCAGAAACCAGTACTGGCTGACGGTATTTCTTGCTGATTTCCACCAAAGCGCCAAAGCCGCCCAAATCACCCAATACTTCAGGACGCATGGTGCGTTTGGCAAAAGGTTTAATTTTTTCGACCAGCGAATCGCCAGCATCAATATCAACACCGGCATCGCGATAACTCAGGGATTGGCTCATTAGTGCGCTTCCTTAGGGCAAAGTACAAAGCTGATTAAGATGAAACAGACAAAAATCATGTAATTTTAACATTTTTCAACTTTTGCCGCTGTTTAAATTAGCCGACTGAATAATGGACTGAATCTGCAATAAGGTTTGGTATTTTTTATTTTTACTGAGTGTTAATTTGACGTAGGGTGGATGGCAATAGGCTAAATCTGAGTATTTTTTTGATGGCAGATGTATATGATTTTTATGTATTTGCTACGGTCGGAATGATAAATGTGAAGAGGTACTGAATAAGCTAAGAAAAGGCCGAATCAACAGATTCGACCTTAGTATTAGACTGCTTCAGGCAGCTAATGTATTGTGTATACTGCTTAGGCTTTGCGAGCCGGCAGTTTTTCACGAATGCGGGCAGCTTTACCGGTTAAGCCACGCAGGTAATACAGTTTGGCACGGCGTACATCACCACGGCGTTTAACTTCGATTTTTTCAACGGCTGGAGAGTATAACTGGAATGTACGTTCCACACCTTCACCGCTGGAGATTTTACGTACGATGAAGTTGCTGTTCAGGCCACGGTTGCGACGAGCAATCACAATGCCTTCATAGGCTTGCAGACGGGTACGGCTACCTTCGGTAACGCGTACAGAAACAACCACGGTATCACCTGGCGCGAAGGCCGGGATTTCTTTATTCAAACGAGCGATTTCTTCCTGCTCTAATTGTTGAATCAAGTTCATATTAAGCTTCCTAATTATAATGGGATGTCCCGTTCCTCTTGTCTGATATTTTGCAAGAGTCTGGATTCCTCTGGGGTTAATACACGGCCGGCCAGTAAATCTGGTCGACGTGTCCAAGTGCGCCTAAGCGCCTGTGTTAATCGCCATTTGGCGATTAATGCATGATTGCCACTGCGTAATACGTCGGGAACGGTCTGTTGACGAAATTCTACCGGACGCGTGTAGTGCGGGCAATCAAGTAAACCAGTGGCAAATGAATCTTCTGCTGCTGAGCGTGCATCACCTAATGTACCTGGTAGCAGCCGGATAACAGCGTCCATTAACATCATGGCTGGTAATTCTCCGCCGGATACCACAAAGTCGCCAATGCTGATTTCGGTCACTTTGTTGCTGGTGAGAATACGTTCATCAATGCCTTCGTATCGGCCACACAGTACAATCAGTGCCGATTCATCGGCCAGACTGGCTGCTTGTGTGTGAGTCAGAGGTTTACCCTGTGGACTCATATAAATCAGCCGTCCTTCAGGGCTGGTCTTTCGAGCCATATCAATGGCGGCCTGTAAAGGCGGTGCCATCATAATCATGCCCGGGCCACCGCCGTAAGGGCGGTCATCAATATAGCCCAGCGGATTGTCAGCAAACTGCCGCGGATTGATTGCAGCAAACTGCCAGATTCCCTGCTGCAATGCACGTCCGGTAACGCCGCTGTCTGTAAGAGCAGTAAACATTTCCGGAAACAGGGTAATGGCCTGAATGTACATCAGTAGTCGCTGCCCCAGTCTACGCAAATCTGCTGTTGTGGCAGGTTTACTTCATCGATGTATTGTGCGACAAAAGGAATCAGTTTGCGGCCAAAATCGCCGTCTACTACCAGTACATCATGTGCACCGGTTTGCATTAATGAACTGACAGTACCAAGGTTTTCCTGTGTACGGTTAAATACGGTTAGGCCTATTAGGTCTGTCCAGTAATACTCATCTTCTTCGGTTTCTGCAAAGCTGGCACGGTCTATTTCAATGGTGAAGCCGCGCAGTAAGGCTGCGCTGTCACGATCGTTGATACCGTCAAACCGTACTTGTAATTCATCACCGCTGATTTTGCTTTCGGCAATGCTTACGGTTTTGGTTTGTCCATCTTTGCTCAGCTGCCATTGCGGATAGTCAAGCAGGCTATCGGTATATTCAGTATCGGAATGGACTTTTACCCAGCCCTTTACGCCAAATACACCTTTAATATAGCCCATTGCTACCCATTGTGGCTGTGTACTGTTCATTTGCTTTACTGCTGAATTAGGCCGCAGCCTTCTGTTCTTTAACCAGTTTGGCTACAGCTTCGCTCAGCTGCGCGCCTTGACCAATCCAGTGGTTCAGACGGTCTGTGCTTAGACGTACACGTTCCTGTTTTTCATTGGCAACAGGGTTGTAAAAACCAACGCGCTCGATGAAGCGGCCATCACGACGGTTGTGAGAGTCAGCTACGACGATGTTATAGAAAGGACGGTGTTTAGAACCACCGCGGGCCAAACGGATAACTACCATAGTTTATTCCTTAGTGAAAAATCGAAGTAATTTTATTCTGCCAAGACAACAGAAAATCGCTAATTTTAGTAGGTAAAACCCAGTCTTGGCAAGCTGTTAATGTATATTTGTTGTAGATATACTGTTGTGGATTTGTGTATTGCAGGAGATTTATTTTTTTGGCATTCTGATTGGTATTATTTGATTAAGCTATTGCTGTTTATGGTTAAATTTTTTCTAAATGCGATGTTTGTGGCCGATGGTAAAGCTTGATATATGGTTTTGTATTTTTGATAATAATTTATAAAATCATATATTTATGTTTGATTTTTGTGGCTGTGTTTACAGCTTTTTAATTTTTAGGGCTGCATTGCTTCATTTCTTCGCGTATCATAGCTGCCACGTGTTTTTGCGGATATCTTAACAATGAAACAGATTTTTTTGGATTTTGAACAACCTATAGCCGAATTGGTACAGAAAATTGATGAGCTTCGCTTTGTGCAGGATGAATCGGCTGTGGATATTTCCGAAGAAATCGCGCGCCTAAAAAAGAAAAGCGATGATTTAACCAAGAATCTTTTTGCCAAGCTGTCGCCGGTACAGATTTCGCAGGTATCACGTCATGCGCAGCGTCCTTATACTTTAGATTATATTGAGGCGCTGTGTACTGACTTTGAAGAGCTGCACGGCGACCGTGCTTTTGCTGATGATGCAGCAATAGTGGGCGGTCTGGCGCGCTTCAATGGAGAAAGTGTTATGGTAATCGGCCATCAGAAAGGCCGTGATACTAAGGAAAAAATTCGCCGTAATTTCGGCATGCCTAAACCGGAAGGTTATCGTAAGGCATTGCGGTTAATGAAGCTGGCGGAAAAATTCAAGATCCCCTTGCTGACATTTATCGATACCCCTGGTGCTTATCCGGGTATTGGTGCAGAAGAACGTGGCCAGTCTGAAGCAATTGGACGCAATCTATATGAGCTGGCACGACTAAAGGTGCCGGTAATTTGTACGATTATTGGCGAGGGTGGCTCTGGTGGTGCGCTGGCTATAGCTGTAGGCGATTATGTAAATATGCTTCAATTTTCTACCTATTCTGTGATCTCACCGGAGGGCTGTGCTTCAATTCTGTGGAAAACTGCGGAAAAAGCACCGGAAGCAGCACAGGCACTTGGCATTACTGCCAAACGCCTGCTAGAGCTGAAATTGATTGATAAGGTGATTGAAGAGCCTTTGGGTGGAGCGCATCGCAATTATCCGGAAATTATGCAACGGGTGAAAGCGGTACTGACTAGCCAGTTAGAAGAGGCCAAAGGCAAGCAGTTGTCGAGTTTACTTACCCGTCGCTTTGACCGCCTGATGCATTATGGTCAGTTCAACGCTAAATAATTTATGTGTCCGTTTATGTGACAATATTGCACAACAATGGTCAGCCTCTGTGGCTGACCGTTGTATTTTGACTGTTGGCCTTAGTGGTGGTCTGGATTCTGTGGTATTGCTGCATGCACTGACTCAGTTGCGTAATGTACTGCCGTTGCAATTGTCTGCTATTCATGTGCATCATGGCTTAAGTAGCCATGCTGATGAGTGGGCTGCTTTTTGTCAGAAGGTCTGCGCAACTTGGTCTGTTCCACTAAAGCTGGTTAAGGTAACGGTCAGTGCCAGCGGAGAGGGTGTGGAAGCTGCGGCTCGTAAGGCGCGTTATCAGGCTTATGCAGAAAGTGGAGCGGAAGTGGTGGTGCTGGCACATCATCGTGATGACCAGATTGAAACTTTTTTTCTAGGCGCACTACGTGGCGGCGGTCTGCGTTCTCTGGCTGCGATGCCGGACGTGCGGGCATTAACAGAGCACACTATTCTATGGCGGCCACTGTTGCCTTTTTCGCGCGAGCAGCTGAAGAATTATGCTGAAGCGATGCAGCTTGAGCATATAGAAGACGACAGTAACCGCAACTGCATCTATCTGCGCAACTGGCTACGTCTGGATGGTTTGCCATACTGGCGTGCCCATTTGCCATATATGGATAATCAAGTTGAAGCTGCTGTTAGTCGTTTGCAGGATGAGCTGGCGTTGCTGGATGAGGTGGCTGAAGCTGATTGGGCACTGTTGCATGCACAGCAACAGGGTTTTGATATTTCGTTGTGGCAAACACTCAGCGCAGCACGGCGCCGGCAGCAATTGCGTCTTTTTGCTCAGAAAAATGGTCTGGGCATGTCTACTTCAGCTTCACTGACAGAATTTGCAAGACAGTTGATGGAAAGCAAAAATGGTGCACAATGGTCTTTACCATACGCTTGTGTAATCTATTATGATTTCAGGTTGTGGATAAATAAAAAGCATGCATCAGCTCAATGGCCTTGGTTTGATTTGCTGCCGGTAAGTAGCATGCAACTGATGAAGGCTGGTTATTTAGAATGGAGATGTCATAATTTTGGTTTGGTGGAAATTGCTGACGAATGGACAGTTCGTCAGGTCGATGTTCAGGATACAATTGTTTTAAAAGGAGGTAGAAAAAAGGTTAAAAAATTATTACAGGAACGGAAAATTCCTCCTTTTATGCGTGCTGTCTGGCCAGTATTGTGTGATGCCGATAATCATTGTATTGCTGTGATTAATGTGGCTGTTGCCGCTAACGTAGGTGTTGCTGATGGCTGGATGCCTTTGATGAAGGATTTGCCTATTAGGCTATAAGTTGGAAAATTAATAATTCAGCTACGCAGACTCAGCTGTCGATTGATGCAATAACAATAAAATTAGAGGATAACTATATGCATGAAAACCGTACCCCACAGGTGGAAGAACAGGTGTTGGTGCGTAAGGCTCAGCAGGGTGATGCGCAGATTTTCAGTTTGCTGGTGAGCAAATATCAGCGTCGATTAAAGCATTTTCTGCGTCGTTTTACTCATGACGATCAGATTACGTTGGATGTGGTACAGGAAACCTTTCTCAAAGCCTACAAAGCGTTACCTCAGTTTCGGGCTAGTAGTCAGTTTTATACTTGGTTATGCTGTATTGGGATGAATACGGCTAAGTCTATGATTGCTGTATATGGACGCGAACCGCAAATGATTACTGAAATAGTGGATGAGAATGGGGAAGAAGTTGATGTTCTCGAACATTTGTCCGACTATCAGACACCTGAAAAACAATTATTAAACCGCGAGTTGATTGATGTGCTGGGCGAAGCAATTGATCAGTTGCCACCTAATTTGCGTCAACCGATTATTCTTTTCGAAATCAATGATTTGTCATATGAAGAAATTGCTCAGATAATGGGCTGTCCGATTGGTACTGTACGCTCACGAATTGCAAGGGCGCGGGAACTATTATCTGCTGAAGTTGAAAGCAGATTTGAACATGATTGATAAGGACTCAGAACATTTGTGGCAAAGTGTGAAGTAATTTGTTTACAGTTCCCATCTCAATAGGCTGGAAAATTCTGCTGGGTATGCTTGAGTTAATAATGTATAGAAACAGCATGCAGATTATTTACCAGAAAATCTGGTTGCTATTTGATAGAGGAAGCTTTTTTAATTCTTGCATGCGCGTATGGGTCAAGTCTGCAATATTAACTTTAAGCTTGTGGCGCCAGAAATATTTTCTGAATATCTTATGATATTCCGGCCGGTAATATTTTGTCTGCAGTGGGGTGCCTGACTCTGGTAAGTGCAGGAATATTCTGTCAATTTTACTAAGTATTTGTAAGAATTAGGAAAATAATTACTCTATTCACTCTTGAATTGTGGCCGCCTAGCCTTACTTTATTTATCGAAATGAATTTTACGTCCCGCTATATATGCGGGTTTGTATTAACCAACTTTGAGGTGCTTTACGCACCAAAGATGTGGAGAAGATAATATGACTATTCGTCCTTTGAATGACCGTGTTGTGGTAAAACGTTTGGAAGCTGAAGAAAAAACAGCTTCTGGTATTGTATTGCCAGGTTCTGCTGCTGAAAAACCTGATATGGGTGAAGTGATTGCAGTTGGTAACGGCAAACTGCTGAAAAACGGCGACCGTCTGAAAGTGGATGTGAAAGTTGGCGATAAAGTGATTTTCGGTAAATACAGCGGTCAAACTGTTAAAGTTGACGGTGAAGAATTGCTGGTAATGCGCGAAGAAGACATTTTCGGTATTGTTGAATAATTGTTTATCCAGAAATTCTATTTTATTTGTATTTGCGTAATTGATTATTAAAGATTAGGAGTTTCAAATGGCAGCAAAAGATGTGAAATTCTCTGACGAAGCTCGTCAGAAAATGGTTGCTGGTGTCAATGTTCTGGCTGAAGCAGTAAAAGTAACTCTTGGCCCTAAAGGCCGCAATGTATTGCTGGACCGTGCTTTTGGCGGCCCGCATATCACCAAAGATGGTGTGTCTGTTGCAAAAGAAGTGGAACTGAAAGACAAATTCGAAAACATGGGTGCGCAGCTGGTTAAGGAAGTGGCTTCTAAAACCAATGATGTGGCCGGTGACGGTACCACTACTGCTACTGTGTTAGCACAGGCGATTGTCACTGAAGGTATGAAATACGTGACTGCCGGCATGAATCCGATGGATCTGAAACGCGGCATTGATAAAGCGGTTGAAGCAGTAATTGCTGAGCTGAAAACCATTTCCAAACCTGTACCGGAAAAATCTAAAGAGATTTCTCAAGTTGCATCTATTTCTGCTAACGCTGATGAATCCATTGGTGAAATCATTGCTAAAGCTATGAATGAAGTAGGCAAAGAAGGTGTGATTACTGTTGAAGACGGTAAATCTCTGGAAAATGAAGTTGAAGTGGTTAAAGGTATGCAGTTTGACCGTGGCTACTTGTCTCCTTACTTCGTAACTGATGTAGAAAAACAGATTGCCGGTCTGGATAGCCCATACATTCTGTTGTTTGATAAAAAAATCTCTAACATCCGTGATTTGCTGCCGGTACTGGAGCAGGTTGCTAAAACCAGCCGTCCATTGCTGATTATTGCTGAAGATGTTGAAGGTGAAGCTCTGGCTACGCTGGTGGTGAACAACATCCGTGGTATTCTGAAAACCGTTGCTGTTAAAGCGCCGGGCTTCGGTGACCGCCGCAAAGCCATGTTGCAGGATATTGCTATCCTGACCGGTGGTACCGTGATTGCTGAAGAAGTGGGTCTGTCTTTGGAAAAAGCCACTCTGGAAGATTTGGGTCAGGCTAAACGTGTAGAAGTGGGTAAAGAAAACACCACTGTGATTGATGGTTTGGGTGACAAGGCTGCTGTTGAAGCCCGTGTTGCTGAAATCCGCAAACAGATTGAAACTGCAACCAGCGACTACGATAAAGAAAAATTACAGGAACGTGTGGCTAAACTGGCCGGCGGTGTGGCTGTAATTAAAGTAGGCGCTGCCACAGAAGTAGAAATGAAAGAGAAAAAAGACCGCGTAGATGATGCTCTGCATGCTACTCGTGCTGCTGTGGAAGAAGGTGTGGTAGCCGGTGGTGGTGTAGCTCTACTACGCGCCCGTGCAGCCATTAAAGACCTGAAAGGTGCCAATGCTGATCAGGAAGCTGGTGTGAAAATCGTGCTGAAAGCAGTTGAAGCGCCGTTGCGTCAGATTGTGGCCAATGCTGGTGATGAACCAAGCGTTGTGGTGAACAATGTATTGAATGGTTCTGGTAACTATGGTTACAACGCTGGTACCGGTGAATACGGCGATATGCTGGAAATGGGTGTGTTGGATCCTGCTAAAGTAACCCGCACTGCCTTGCAGCATGCTGCTTCCATTGCTGGCCTGATGCTGACTACTGATTGCATGATCACCGAATTACCGGAAGACAAACCTGCAGCTCCAGATATGGGTGGCATGGGCGGTATGGGTGGCATGGGCGGCATGATGTAATGCAGCCTTAGGCACTCAGCTTAGTAAATGAAAAAGCCGGATATTAAAATATCCGGCTTTTCTTTTGTATAAGAAGACAAATTTTAATAAATTGTTTGTTCAAAAATTTAGTTATTTAACAATTGGTTTCTATGGGCGATATCTGGCAATTTTAAAAAGATGCTACAAAAAATTTAGCATCGTCGCATTACTTTAGGTAGTTGCGTTGTAGGGTATATATTTACAACTTTGTATTAATCGAGCTGATTGTGTGGTAACTGTGGATATATATATATAGAAAATGAGTTCGTTTTATTAATAAACTGTTTTTGAAATTATGATAATAAAAATAATATCGAACGCTTGCTTACTTTTTCCTCATAAAAATTACTTTTAGTTGATGATTTCTATACTTTAAATTTAAAGATATATAAACGGATATCGTAAAATTTGCGGTTTGATTTTGTCTCAATATTGTTTGAAATTTATCATTTGGAGATGAATCATCTAAATTTTAGAAATTTTATCATGATGAATAAATATTGTTTAAATTAATTGATAATTTATTGTTCTTATGAATAATTATATTAATTATATATGCGTATAAGAAGTTGTATTGTCATTATTTCACCAGATCCACGCCGCGATTAGCCAATTCATCGGCTTTTTCATTTCCTGGATGGCCAGCATGGCCTTTGACCCAGTGCCAGTGCACCTGATGTTTGTGTACTTCGACATCCAGTAGCTGCCATAACTCGGCGTTTTTTACTGGTTGTTTTGAGGCGGTTTTCCAGCCGCGTGCTTTCCAGTTGTGTATCCATTCCTGCATGCCTTTTTTAACGTACTGGGAATCAGTATAGATATGAACAATGCAGGGACGCTTTAGGGCTGCCAGTCCTTGTATGACAGCGGTTAGTTCCATACGGTTGTTGGTGGTGTTGGCTTCGCCGCCAAAAAGTTCTTTGCTATGGCTACCGGATTGCAGGTATGCACCCCAGCCACCTAAGCCGGGATTACCTTTGCAGGCGCCATCGGTATATAGGATTACTTCGCTCATGTTTCTAGGCTGTCTGGCAAAAGGTTTACTATATCATGGCTGGGGTGGCAGAACCTTGCCGGGATTGAGAATGTTTTTTGGGTCAAAATAGTGTTTCTGCGCCCACATCCAGTTGATTTCTGCTGATGTTCGTACTTGTGATAGCCATTGGTTTTTCAGTTGGCCGATGCCGTGCTCGGCAGCGATGCTACCTTGATGTTGTAAAACTTGTTCGTAGACCACTTGGTTAATTTCTTTTTCATAGTGGTATACGTCGTTGCTGCGGATGTCGGCAATGAAAACGTTGTAATGCAGGCTGCCGTCGCCCAGATGTCCGAAGAGAATGGTTTTGGTTTGTGGAAAGGCTGTGAAGAGGCTCTGCTGGCAGCTTTCGATAAAATCGGCTACTCTTTCTATTGGTACTACGATATCGTGTTTGATACTGGCGCCCAGACTGCGCTGAGCTGCAGATATGTTTTCGCGCAATGTCCACAGGTGCTGACGTTTGGTTTCTGAATCGGCAATGATGGCATTGAGCCAGTTGCCTTGTTCGAGTACGTTGATTAATGGCTCGGTCAGATCTTGAGTGGGCAAGCTATCGGTAAGCTCAAACAGAATATGCCATTTAGCATTGACTGGTTCTTGCAGCTGGCTGTATCTGGCTGACAGATTCAGGGCAGCCTGACTGATTAATTCAAAGCTGGACAAGCGTTCGGAGAAATGGTTTTTAAGGGCAGAGAGTAGGCTGGTGGCTGCCTGTATGTTATCTAATCCGACCCATGCGGTGAGTATGCTTTGCGGTGGTGCAAAGAGTTTAAGAGTGGCGGCGGTAATGATGGCCAGTGTGCCTTCGCTGCCGATGATTTGCTGGCTCATTTCGTAGCCGCTGGTATTTTTATGCAGTGGATTGAGGTGACTCACCAGTTGACCGTCGGGCAGTACGTATTCTAATCCAAGTACCAGATCGCGCATGGTGCCGTAACGCACAACATTTAGTCCACCAGCATTGCAGGCGATATTACCACCTATCTGGCAGGAGCCTTCGCTGGCGAGGCTGAGGGGAAAATAACGGTTGGCCTGTTTGGCTGCGGCCTGTACATCTGCCAGTATCATGCCGGCTTCTACGGTAATGGTGTTATCGGCCAGACTCAGCTTGCGGACGCGGTTGAGTTTGCTGAGTGAAAGGATGATACCTTTACCGGCAGTGCAGCTATGAGGGGTGGCTGCTCCGCACAATCCGGTATTGCCTCCCTGAGGCGTAATCGGTATTTGTTGCTGCTGGCAGTAACGCAGAATGCTCTGTACAGCGGATACTGAATGCGGTTGTAATACGGCAAATACCTGTCCATGATAACGGCCGCGCTGGTCTGTACAGTAAGGCTCAATAAGGCTGGAATCGGTAATGATTTCTCTGGCACTGAGTAGCTGAGACAGATGCGCTAGATGGCTGGTGGTTGTCATGGCAGTTCACCTTAAGAGAAGAATAAGAAGATTGTACGGCAAATACTGAGGTTGTTTGGTGAAATCTACGCTGTTAGACAATGTTACAATATCGTGAATTGGTAATTTAAGTAAGGAAAAGGTATGTATTTTGTTGATCGCAGTGCGGTGGTGCTGAAACCAGCTCAGGCGTTTCTGGATTGGCTGCACCAGACCAGTGAAGATTTGCCGGAATTGACGTTGGCGCAATTGCAAAGTAATTGTACGACGCTGCTGGTACCGGAATTTGAAACGCCTGAGCAAATAATCGGTTATTTAGGTGAACGATTTAAATTGATTTTTGAGGCTGAGCTTTCTGCTTGGGAAGTAGACCGAAAATTGTGGCCGGCGCTGGATATTGACCAGTTCTGGAATTTTTTCACTGTTGAAGTACATGATATGGTTCTGGATCTGGTAGATGCACAGTTGGAGATATCGCCCGTATATGGTGACGAATAGGGGCGCTGACTGATGCAAGCCTGTGTTGTGCGTGTGCGCCCGTCTTTGAGAGCTCAGTTTTTGGCTCTGATTATGCATGGGCTGGCACTCACTGCTGTTGTGCTGTATAGCACAGGCTGGCAGCGGGCGTTGTTTTTGCTGGTCTGGGTACTATCCGTTTTGTGGGCGGGTTATGGTTTGCTTCATACCAGAATAAAACGAATTGAAATCAATGGTCAGGAGCAGGCCAGTCTGATACTGACATCCAGAAAAGGGGCAATTCCTGCTGTCTTGTCTACTGACAGTGTTATCAGAGCCAGACTGATGGCTTTGCGATGGCAGACCGCCAAAGGGAGCGTGTATCAATTATTGTTGCCAGATATGACAGATGCGCCGTCATGGCGGCGGTTGCAGGTATGGGCTCGTTGGTGTCAGCCGCATACGGCTCAGGTTGCTGAGCCGCAATCAATTTTGTATAAGGTCATCCATTGGCTGCGGCTCAGGATGAATAATTAGAATAATGACAGAAAAATTTCATGCAACTGAATTAAAACGCTGGCTACAGCATCTGGAACAGGGTGTGACGGGCGGGCAGATTGATATGGGACTGACTCGTGTAGGTACGGTGCGGGAACGCATGGGACTACAACCGCATTGTCCAGTGGTTATTGTGGGTGGGACAAATGGCAAAGGTTCTGTCTGTGCCTATCTAACGCAGATTTATCGCGAAGCTGGCTATCGTGTGGGTACACTTACCAGCCCACACTTGCTGCGTTTTAATGAGCGAATCGCTATCAATGGGCAGCCGGTTGCGGATGAGCTGATAGTTCAGGCGTTTGAACGTATAGAGGCTGAACGTGGTAATACTGTACTAACTTACTTTGAATTCAATACACTGGCTGCAGTGGAAGTCTTTGACCAGCAGAAGGTAGATATTATGGTGCTGGAAGTGGGACTGGGTGGCCGGCTGGATGCAGTAAATGTATTTGATGCGGATGTGGCGGTGATTACCAGTATCGATCTGGATCATGAAGCCTATCTTGGCAATACGATAGAAAAAGTGGCGTTTGAAAAAGCCGGTATTATGCGTGGTGGCCGGCCAGTGATTTGTGCTCAGCTGCCGGTACCGGAAAGTTTAGCGGCACATGCTGAGGCAGTGGGTGCAGATTTACTGCTGCTTGGACGGGATTTTGATTATCATAAGCTGGAAATGCAGCAATGGTCATACCGTTTTCATCCCCAAAACAGTCAATTGTCTGTTGGAGAACATGCCCGCCATGCTCTGCCAATACCGGCTTTGCGAGGGAACTTTCAACTGAGTAATGCGGCCTGTGCGTTGACAGTATTGGAATGCTTGTCAGATCGTCTGCCGCTGGATATCGGTGCGATTAAACGTGGTTTGCTGCGAGTACATCATCCGGGCAGGTTTCAGGTATTACCCGGTCGGCCACTGACGATATTGGATGTGGGGCATAATCCTCATGCGGCACGGGCGTTGCGCAACAGCCTGATTACTTTACCGTATGCAGAGAAACGTCTGGCTGTTTTTAGTATGCTCGCTGATAAGGATATTGAAGGGGTACTGGAAATTGTGAAAGACCAGTTTGATAGCTGGTATATTGCGCCGCTGCATTTACCGCGAGGTCTGACAACAGCAGCGCTGGAAGAGAAATTTGCTCGCCAGCATATTTCGGCGATAACAACTTATGCTTCAGTAGCAGAGGCTTATCGTGCAGCTTTATCACAAGCGGGTGAGAATGATAGAATTGTGGTATTTGGTTCGTTTCATACCGTAGCAGAAATAATGGATTTGTCATCGTTGTAAATTTTAAAATCGAAACGAGCACGACAGAGGAGTGGATAACGCATGAATGCTCAGGAAAATTACGAACAGCTGAAACGGCGAAATCGGCGCCGTTTGGTCGGTGCACTGATTATGGTGGTGATTGCTGCTATTCTGCTGCTTGTTATGCTGAGCCGTCGTACTCCTCAGCCAGTACCAGCTCCACAGCTGGATATCAAAGCAGCTTCTGCAGCCAAACCGGCTAGTGCGGCTATGGATACACAATCTGCTTCTGCGGTGGTGCTGGAACCAGCAGCCAGTGCACCTGCTTTGCCGGTAACGGTGCCTGCCTCTGAGGTTGCTAGCATACCAGTTTCATCGGCAGCATCTGTACCGCCAGCTGAAAACCATGTTTCTAAAACGGCTGCAACGGTAGTGCCAGTTGTGCCGCAAGTGAAACCCGTACGTCCGGCGCCTCAGAAAGTAGAGGCAGAGAAAACTACAGTTAAGCCGGTTGTGCAACCAGCCAAAACCCTTACTGAACATAAATCACAGCCTGTGGAACAAAAACGGTTGCATCATGAAGAAGCTGTTGCTTCGCCTAGAATAAAACCGGCAGCTACTAGACCAGTAGAAGCTGCCGAGAAAAATCCGCCAGTGAGGGTGACAACTGTAACCAAACCTCGCACTCCAACGGAAACTGTTGAGAAACCAGCCAGTAAAGCGCCAGCTGCTGCGGAAAACAGAAAACAACAAACTGTAGGTAATACCACTGTGTCTTCAACAAAAACAGTTGTTGAAAGCGAAAAGAAAACCTCGACAGTAGCCAAAACACCAGTGAAAAATCCTGCTCCGGTCAAACCGGCTGCTATGCCTAAACAAAATAGTAATGCAGCAAGTGGCAAGAACAGCAATACTACGGGCAGACTGACGCCGCAACAGATATTGGAAAATAAAGCTGCTGCAGCTGTGAGCAGAAAGAGTACGACAGAGCAGAGCCGTAATAATAAAGCGCCTGTCGCCGCCACGAACAACAGCAAGGATGCGGTGGAGCGTACAGTGATTCAGATTGGTGCCTATACCACTGAAGCGCAGGCCAATCTGGTTCAGCAGCGTTTGGCAGTGGCCGGTGTGCCAGTGAGTATTACGACTAGCCAGACCAGTAAGGGTACGCTGTATCGGGTACGCAGCCGTGTTTACAATAGCCGCAGTCAGGCAATGCAGAATCTGGATAAAGTACATGCTGTTGGGCTGGATGGTTTGGTAATCGGTTTATAGGATATTGATACGGGCATGACACTGTTTGATTTTCTGGCTCTGGGCGTGATTTTGCTGACCACACTGGTAGCGATGATGCGCGGTCTGGTGGGCGAGATAGCCGCTTTATTATGCTGGCTGGTAGCCTTTCTCGGTGCCAAGATGTTGGCCGCGCCGGTAGCGGATATGGCTTTTCCTACGATGCAGCCCCGTGCGCTGGCTGTTGCTTTGTCTTTTGTACTGGTGTTTGGGGTGATGTGGATAGTGCAGCGACTATTTCGTGCGCTGATTACTTCCGCTTTGCAATCAATTGGTCTAGGTGGTGTCAACCGGATTTTCGGTGCCTGTTTTGGGGCGGTGAAAGGCGTGATTATTGTTACACTGGTGGTATTGCTGTGTGCTTTTACTGATTTACCCAAAACGCCAGCATGGCGTGATTCGGCTACAGCAGGTATGTTTGAGCAATTGGCTATGCTTGCGGTGCCGTACCTGCCGTCTTTTGTGGCTGAGAAGCTGAATTCGCCATCGGTATAAACGTATGAATTATCTGACTAAATACAACGCGCGTTTTTAATTACAAAACGCGCGTATTTATTTGTCTTAAATGGAGAGAATAATGTGTGGTGTTTTGGGTATTGTTGCGCATGAGCCGGTGAATCAGCTTTTATACGATGGTTTACAGATGTTGCAGCATCGCGGTCAGGATGCGGCTGGGATTGTGACAGCGGAAGGTACGATGTTTCATATGCATAAAGGCCGAGGTATGGTGCGTGATGTATTCCGTACCCGCAACATGCGTGAATTGGTAGGTAATGTTGGCATTGCTCATGTACGCTATCCGACGGCCGGTAATGCCAATTGTAGTGCCGAAGCGCAGCCTTTTTATGTCAATTCACCGTTTGGTATTGTGCTGGCACACAATGGTAATCTGACCAACACAGAAGAGCTGTTTAAGAATGTCTGCTTTACTGATCTGCGCCATGTGAATACGCGCTCGGATTCGGAAGTATTGTTGAATGTGTTGGCGCGGGAGCTTGAAAATCAGGTGGGTAATCGCACTACTTTGGCTCTTTCAGACATATTTGCTGCAGTGGCTGCACTGCACAAACGTGTGCATGGTGCCTATGGGGTGGTAGCTTTGATTGCAGGCTATGGTTTGCTGGCTTTCCGTGATCCGTTCGGCATCCGTCCGTTGTGTTTAGGGCAGCGGGAGCAGGATGGAAAAACTGATTATGTGGTGGCTTCGGAATCAGTGGTGTTTCCTAGTTTGGATTTTGAGCTGCTGCGGGATGTGGCTCCCGGGGAGGCGATTTTCATCAGCAATGAAGGGCAACTGTTTTCGCAGCAGTGTGCGCAGACACCTCATCTGATGCCGTGCCTGTTTGAATATGTTTATTTTGCCCGTCCTGATTCGGTGATTGACGGAGTATCGGTATATCAGGCCCGATTAAATATGGGTGTCACCCTAGCAGAAAAAGTAAAACGTACGCTGAACTTGCAAGATATCGATGTGGTGATGCCGGTACCGGACACTAGCCGCCCTAGTGCGATGGAGCTGGCTCAACATCTAAATAAACCTTATCGCGAAGGCTTATTTAAAAACCGTTATATTGGGCGGACATTTATTATGCCCGGACAGTCGGTACGAAAAAAATCGGTACGGCAGAAACTCAATCCGATGAATTATGAATTCAGTGGTAAACGAGTTTTGCTGGTTGATGATTCGATTGTACGCGGTACCACAAGCCGCGAAATTGTAGATATGGTGCGGGAAGCTGGCGCTACTCGTGTGTACTTTGCTTCTGCTGCACCAGCGGTGCTGTATCCCAATGTCTATGGTATCGATATGCCGACGAGAGAAGAGCTAATTTCTTACCGGCGCAATGCTGAGCAGGTGGCAGCTGAGATTGGCGCCGATGGCGTGGTATTTCAGGATCTGGCTGATTTGCAAGCGGTGGTTTTGAAATTGAATCCGCACATTGAGGGTTTTGACAGCTCGTGTTTTGATGGTCGATATATTACTGGAGATGTGGATGAATCTTATCTGCAGCAGCTATCTACGCGTAAAAATACTCTGGCCACTTCTTTTGTGGTGCCTGGTGTGATTGAACACAGTGTTAGTGTACAGGAAGATGAGGATGACGAAGAATAGCTCAGCATTAGCGTACTTTTCCTCAGTATGTATTTGTGTTGCTATTTAGACTCGTTTAAGTATTTGCCGGTAGTACTTAGCAAAATGTGGTGATAGCTGCATTAAGTGACACGATACGTAAAATAATATTTATGTTATTTGTCTGTGATGTATGTGATAGTGAAAAGCAGCCATATGGCTGCTTTTTCGATAAAATTTTACTAGAGTGGTTGTTTAGCTGGCCGATCAGTAGTTAATGATGACTTTCATGGCTTTCTCATCTGCGGCATGCTTGAATACTTCATAAGCTTTTTCCAGTTCATTGAATTGGAAATGATGGGTAGCCAGTTTTTGCATCGGTAGTTTGCCTGAACAGCAGGTTTTCAGCAGCATGCCGGTGGTATTGGCGTTAACCAGACCAGTGGTGATGGTGAGGTTTTTAATCCATAGTTTTTCCAGCTCAAAATTAACGGACTGTCCGTGAACCCCAACATTGGCTAGATGACCGCCTTCTTTTACGATGCGCTGGCAGATATCCCATGTGGCTCCAAGTCCTACTGCTTCCATGGCACAATCTACACCTCGTCCACCAGTATATTCGAGTACACGTGCAACGGCATCTTCACGGGCAGAATTGATAGTCTGTGTAGCACCCAGTTCTTTAGCCATGTGTAAACGGTTATCGTCCATATCAATCATGATAATTTGGCTTGGCGTATATAGCTGTGCCGTTAACAGACAGCTCATACCGACTGGACCGGCACCAACAATGGCCACTGTATCGCCGGGTTTGACATCGCCGTACTGTACCCCGATTTCATGGGCAGTGGGGAGAGCGTCTGACAGTAGTACGGCGACATCTTCGTTCAAATCCGGTGGTAATCGATATAGTGAATTATCAGCAAAAGGAGTGCGTACATATTCAGCCTGTGTACCGTCAATCATATAACCCATAATCCAGCCGCCACCGCTCTGACAATGTGCATACAATTGTTTCTGACAGTTTTCACAAATTCCACAGCGGCTAACACAGGAAATAATTACTTTATCTCCCTTTTTGAAATGCTTCACTGCGCTACCGGTTTCTTCAACAATGCCAATACCCTCATGTCCCAAAATCCGGCCGTTAAATGCTCCTTCTTTTTGAGTTGCTTTTTGTTCGATTTCAGGATTTTTGCCTTTCCAGATACCCAAATCCGTACCGCAAATAGTGGTTTTGGTTAAGCGGATAACGGCATCGGTGGGGTCGATAATTTTCGGTTTATCTCGTTCTTCAAAGCGGATATCGCCGGCACCGTAGTAGACCATTGCTTTCATGCTGCATCCTCCATAAAACCATTGAAAAAATCATCCTTTAGTATGGATGAATCATGTAATAACAAATTGTATTCCTATGATTTCTATACCACAATTTATTAGCCATCTGAAAGTTTATGTATGGCATATTATTAATCTGCCTCAAATAACGGCTATAGAGGCTTGGGTGATCTATATTTTATGAAAAGGTATACAGTTTCTGCTTTGAATATTTGTAGGGCAGCATACAAGTGAAGTAGTTGCCATATAGACACAAAAAATCCGTGCCCGAGCACGGATGTTTTATGCAAGCATTTAAATAATTTTGGCTGAAAGTGGTTTACCATCCAGACCTTCCATCATGTCGGACAATTCATCGGCATGGTCTTCTTCTTCAGCCAGAATGTGTTCGAGCAGACGTTTGGTGGTGGTGTCATAGTCGCCAACATACATGATGGTTTGGCGGTATAAATCGATTACAATACGTTCTGCAATCAAGTCTGATTCCACCATTTCGCGCAGGGTTTCGCCTTCAACATATTCGGTGGGTGAGCGCTGGATAAAAACATCTGGATTCAAATCTGGCTCTCCACCCAGCTGGGTAATGCGTTCAGCCAGCATGGCAGCGTGTTTTTGTTCTTGTTCAGCGTGTTCCATGAATTCTTCTTTTACTGCATCCATAAACAGGCCGCTGGCCATATAGTAATGGCGTAAATAGCGCAGTACACACACCCATTCAGAAGCCAACGCTATATTTAGTAGTTCAATTACTCTATCTACATCCAGCTCATAGGTGGAGGTTACGGCTCCATCCTGATAATTTTTACGAGCATTGGTTCGTAATTCTTCAGTAGTACTGAATTTTACATCGCGTTTGAGTGGTTTGCGTTTATTCATTTTTATCTCCTTGCTGATATTAATTAATTTGTTTCTGGTACTTAGTGTTCCTTTTGTAAGGTAGCTGATTACATAAGTGGTTGTCTATGCAACTATTTTTAATATACGTAATAGTTAGATGAATCTGATTGCATAACGTATATTTATTTGGATTTATTTTAAATAACTAATAAATAAAGTGAAAATTGTATAAATCATTCTGCATAATAATATTCTCAATCAATATCTAATAAAAAAATAAATTTATTGTATTAACATATTGTTATGCATTTTCTTATGTAGAAAAAAATAGCAAAAGCTTACTGTAATTTAATTACAGCAGAATAGCTTGATCAGTACAGAATATAAATTATTGTACTTTTATGATAGATAAGTTGCTCATTTTTATGAAATAAAATAACAACAGAAATATGCAGAATATTAAATAAATAAAATTATATCTTATTTGGTTAATTAATACTTAATAAGGTAAATCGATATTTTAGGCAATGTATGATGCAAAAATGAAAAAAACTCATAACGGTTAACTGCATTTATTTTATTAAATTTTTAAAAAATAAGAATAAAAAATTGCATGAGCGTTTTGATTATTAATGCATTTAATACAGGAAGTGAGACGGTTATGAAACATTCTAAACTAATGCTTAAATCCCTAGTCATAGCTGTTTCTCTTGCCTTAACGGCTTGCGGTGGTGGCAGTGGTGGAGTGCATTCTAATTCTACAGAAACAGGTGGTGGCTCTGGCGGTGAGGATACTGGTAACGGCCATTCCGGCGGCGATGAAATCACGCCGAAACCACCATCAGATAAACCACCAGTGAATGATCCGCCATCTGAAAAGCCAACATCACCGGTAAAACCACCAGAGAAACCACCGGTAATTCCGCCAACAGATCAGCCGGATGTTCCTGATAATATTCCCATGCCTTCTGTGAATCCGTCCCAGCTAGACAGCAGTGAACAGGCTATTGCCATTCCTTTAAGTAAGAATCAATATACCAGAAGCAACAATGGTGAAGACAATACACAGGCCAATCGTCTGAATCTTAAGGATGCTCGTGATCAGGAGTTAGACGGAAGAGGCGTTAAAGTAGGAATTGTGGATTTGCCAGTCAGTCTGAATCATCCTGCTTTGCCAGACAATATTGTTGATTTAGGCCAATTTGGTACGGTATACAATGGTGAGGCCTATCCTCATGGCGATGCAGTTGCCCTGAATATAGCTGGCAAGGATGTACGTGGAAAAAAACTGGGCATTGCCCCCGCTGCGCAGATATATTCAGCCAGTGCTTCAGACAGTCGCGGAGCAGGCCAAATCAATATACAAGCTACCATCAAGGGATTTTATGCACTGGATAAAGCTGGTGTAAAAATCGTCAATAATAGTTATGGCACCAATTATGTGACCAATAAAGCGTGGTATATCTATGATGCCAAAAATTATCTGAACGCTGATAACCCAAAAATTAAACAAAATAGTTATATCGGCCAATTGCTTACGTTGGTAGAAGATGACATGCTGTTTATCTGGGCAGCGGGTAATGGCGGCTTAAATCAGCCTAGTATTCAATCATTATTGCCATTAGTAGAACCAGAGCTACAAAAGGGCTGGATTGCAGTGGCCGGAGTATCTGCTGATAACAAAATTGAAGATTACTCCAATCGATGCGGCGACGCTAAAAATTGGTGTATGGTGGCTTACTATCAGCCACAAACGGCCAATTTAAATGCCAAACCTGGTGAAGATATCAATGGATTACCGCTTACTACTACTTCTGGTACTTCTTTCTCCGCACCACAGGTTACAGCAGCAGCCGTACTGGTGAAACAGAAATATCCATGGATGAGCAATGATAATCTGCGCACCACTTTACTGACCACAGCTACAGATTTAGGTGCTAAAGGTGTGGATTCAGTTTATGGCTGGGGATTGCTGAATATCGGTAAAGCCGTAAATGGGCCGGCTCAGTTTGCCTTTGGCGATTTTAATGCCAATGTCAGCAGTGGCCAGTATATTTTCAGCAATGATATCAGTGGAACTGGCGGATTAATCAAGAATGGCAACGGTACATTGATTTTGACGGGCAGTCACAGCTATCAAGGTAATACCATCATTAATTCTGGAATGCTATCGCTGGATGGCAGCAGTCAGTCTGCGGCGAAAATTTCCAAAGACGGTACCTATCAGGTGCACGGTAGTACTGGAGCGGTGAATAATCAGGGTACGTTTGTCAGCCGCGATGCCACGATTAATGGAGACTACAGCCAGAGTGAAGAGGCAACATTTCAAACCAGTCTGGGCAGCAAAACAGCTATAAATGGTACAGCCAGTCTGGCTGGCCGGTTGTATTTCGACGGCCTGAAATCTAGCTTTGTGCCACAGACTGGTCTTCAAGTAGCAGTTATCAATGCGCAGAAGCGCGTAGGAGAATTCAGCCAAACTGCATTAGCGTCAGGAATATTACTGGACGGGAAAGCCAGTTATGATGGCGACAATGTGAATTTTGATGTAACGCGGATATCAGCACGGCAGGCGGTACAAAATAACGGTCTGTTAACGCGCAGCATAGCTGATCCGGCAATTGAGGCTGCAGCTGCAGCGATTGATACCAGCTTCAGCCAGCTAGACAAACTGTCGTCAGTAACAGGCACAGATGGTCCAACAGCAGAATTGTTTGCTGGTGCCAACCGGATTCAGAATGTCCAGACAGCAGAAACGTTACGGCGTTCACTGTATTCATTATCAGGTGCGGTATACAGCAATGCCAATGTAGTGAATACCCTGACACTGGGCAAGCTGAATACAGACTTTATGTCGTCTATCCGCAATGATAGCGCCGAACCGGCACTGATTATGGAATTTAACCATTCACAGAATCGGTGGAATCCAAGCGAAGTGCGCGGCAAGCAGAATAGCAACAGCGGTCTGATTGGTGTAAGCAGAAATTTTGGTAATGGTTGGTCAGGAGCAGCGGCATACAGTTTCCAGAATACAGACTGGAGTGAAAGAGATGGTAGTGCCGATATCAAGAGCAACGGCTTAACACTGGGCACCTTCTATGCGCCGGCCAACTGGCGGGGTGCGTACCTATCCGGTAGTTTAGGGTATAACCGCTATTCCAATGATGTTACCCGTGGCATATGGCTGGGCACAACCAGAGAGGATAGCGGAGCGAAAACGAAAGGTAATGTGTGGCAGCTGGCATTGAACGGCGGTAAAGCATTCGCTATGAAAGGTCTGACACTGACACCGCAGTTAGGTTTACGCTACGACTATCTGCAACAGAACAGTTTCAGTGAAGCCGGAGCAGAAGGATATGGCTTATATGGCAGAAAGCTAAACAAAGGCATAGTAACTGGCAGTGCCGGCTTAGTAGCTGAATATCTGTTTGATATAAGGGATATAGTGGCGAATATCTTTGGAGCAGTGGGTGTGGAGCATGATTTCAGAGACCGAGAATATGCCACACGAGGAGGATTTAGTGGAATTCATAGTGATGCAAGAGCGGGTAAATGGTCGTCAGCCAGAACACGCTGGAATGCAGCAATTGGTAGCAATGTACAAGTGAGCCGTAATGTGAGTGCTGGTATTCAGTATCAGTACGAGAATGGCAGTCACTGGCACAGTAATTCAGGGCGGGCAAATCTAAGAATACGGTTCTAGATACAAGTCAAACAGTGATTATCAAATGAGAATAGGGTTTTATTCGTTATGAAATCCTATTTTATTTATAACATATTTTTAATTAAAAAACAAAACTTAAGTTAAAATTAGAAATCTTATAATTTTATGATTAAAAAAATAAATTATTTAATACATTTATATAAATCATATATTAATTTAAAATGAATTTAAAATATTTAAAATTTTGTGAAAACTATACTATAATGAGAAGGATAAGAAATTATTGAATCTTTATAAGGTAAATGTTTTTCCACTAGAAAAACATAATCGATATTTTTTATAAATATTAATAATTTACATTCGGCTTTGAATGAAGATAACTTTAATCATGTCAGAAACAGAAAATAAAAAAAATTTTTTATGTGAAAATTGTTGTTTACGAGGATTTCTGTTATTGTTTTCAGCAGTTGTTGTATTAATACTCTCTATCGGTTTGATATATATTATGGGATCCCTTAAAACTTTTTCCCATATAAGTTGTTCTGAAGCTTGGTTGTATGGGATATATGTTGGTGGAAGCTTGTTATCCATATCAGTAATAATTTTGGGTTTATTACGGTATTTTTTATCTAAAAGGCATCAAGTTTTAGATAAAATTAACTGAATAAAAGGAACAAACCATGGCTTATCCAGTGAATGCTATAGTAAATACTTTATTAGATATGGCAAAAGAAAAACATATATCAGACATGACACCTATGAAGATACAAAAGCTAATCTATTTAGCACAAGTTTGGTATATAAAAATAACAAAAGAAGAGTTAATTGATGAGTCTTTTTATAGATGGACTTATGGACCGGTATTGCCCTCACTATATCATAATTTAAAAGGTTATGGTTCGTACCCTGTGACTAATAAATTGATAAGAATGGATTTACAAGGAAATATTATAGAAGATTATATTTCTGATCAGCCCAAAGACAAAAAAATACATGCATTATTAAATGAAATCTTAAATGTTTATGGTAACAAAACTGCAAGTCAGTTATCTAATTTAACTCATCAGAAAGGTACAGCGTGGACTGAAGGGGGTGGTGATAATGAAAGTATTATTACTAAAAAAGAAATGGAAGATGAAACATTATATAAATAAAAAAATATAAATTTTAGTATAGTGGGTTTTGCATGAATGATAATAATAGTTCATTAAATTCTTTTAATAACTTTGATAGTGAAATTACTAAAATAAAAGAAAATTTAGAAGAAGTAACTGAAAAAAAATTGGATAGTGTTAAGAGTGAAATTAAAAAAAACCCCACTAACGATGCCAAAAGTTTGGTTCAAGAAAAACATGATGAAGAAATAGCTAATAGTAAAGCTGATAGAGATCTTAGAGAACGGTACGGTTTTAAGGCATATAAGGTTGTAAAAAAGTCATTATGGGGTTGGGCTATTTTATTGACTCTTTATGCATTGTGTCGGTTTTTCTTTAATAAAGATTTGTTTTCAGATAATGTTCTGATTGCTATTACTTCTGCAACAACTTTAAATATTTTTGCCGCTTTCCTTGGCGTAATAAGGGGTCTATTTCCTGTCAATACTAAATCTTGAGATGACAAATAATTTTATCTGTTTATTGTAATTATAAATAAAAAAAAGAACCCAGCATTTAAATTTATAAGCCTGAATGTAGGAGAAAAGCTTATAAATAAAATCGCTGGGACAGGGAAATAAATAGCTTAGATATTGGATTTTATATTATCAAAATATCTATCTTTCGTCTACAAAAATTTTCTAATCTTAACAAAATAAATTATATATCCGATATTTATATAAATTTATACAGACATGAATTTAGCTTAGGGTAGTGATGATAAGTGGTACGTGAGAGTTGATGTTTTAGGAATAAAGTATAAATTTGTTTTGTTGGCTGATGCATGGAATAAGCTTAATTCCGCTGTGAGCCCGTAAGATAAATGTTTGGTGCAAATGGGATGCTATTGGAAGATTCTTAATCTGTTCTGATTTAAGGTAAGAGTGTTGCTTTTATGCAGTTGGCTAGCCAAGTATATGAGAGTTTTCAGCCTAGGCTGTGAATTGCTTTTTTCTGCCTGAAAATTATATTTATTAAGAATAAACTATTTGGATATGCATTTATATTGATATTTTGTTGTTAATTTTTAGTATCGATGACTATTTTGTTAATTTGTCAAGCAGTGGCTGCGGATATGACAAATTAGGCAATTTATTTTCATTGTGGGTATACTGATTGAAATTATTAATGATTTCTAGGCTGAAAGTGTCAATATATGCCTATTTTGTCCGGAAAAATGACGCTTGAAAAAGTTGCCAGTGAACACAGGCAAAGTATTCTGGCTTTCAGTGCAGGGAAAGATTCGATAGCGGCGTATCTGGCCATCAGGAAGCGTTTCGCAGCTGTTTATCCGTATTATCTTTATCTGGTGCCGGAGCTGGAATTTGTAGAAGAACAGCTGGAATTATATGAACAGCAATTTGGATTTAAGATTACCCGTTTGCCACATCCTGCGCTGTATCAGATGTTGCGGGCACATGTATTTCAGCCGCCAAAGCATACTGCTGTAATAGATGCAGCCGGCTTGGCAGATTTTGGTTATGCCGATATTCGGCTGATGATGTGTGGTATGTTTGATTTACCGCCGGATACACCAGTTGCCAATGGTACCAGGGTTGAGAAAAGAGCTAAGCAGCGGCTGAGTATGCAGCGGCATGGGTCGATAGTAAAAAGCCAATATCAATATTATCCAGTTTGGGATTGGAAAAAGCAGGATTTGCTGCACTGCTTCAAGCGCAATCATGTAAGACTAGGCAGCGATTATCAGATTTTCGGCTGTTCTTTTGATAGTTTAGATTTGCGCTTTCTGCTACCAATAAAAAAATTCTATCCGCGAGATTATCAGAAAATTCTAGAATTTTTTCCATTATGTGAGCTGGAGATTTTTCGATGGGAGTGTATTTTTGGAAAAAATTAAGAATGCAGGCAAGGCAGAACAATCTGTGCTGTCTGGTGATGATGGCAGGGAAAATATAAATAAAACGGCGACTTTTCCACCACGTAACTTTCAAGCCGGCCAGCGTGCTGACAAAGAGGCACTGAGGCAGCTTGAAAATTTACGGCAGGAATTTGAACGTGTTGGCAAGATGCCGCAGCAGTTGCGTCAGCGAGTGACGGATAGTGAATATTGGTGTGCAGTTTGTTTTCAGTCGCGGGAGCAGTTAATGGCTTTCCTGAAGGT
Organism: Snodgrassella sp. B3088; assembly: GCF_026535815.1. Taxonomy (NCBI): domain Bacteria; kingdom Pseudomonadati; phylum Pseudomonadota; class Betaproteobacteria; order Neisseriales; family Neisseriaceae; genus Snodgrassella; species Snodgrassella sp. B3088. The sequence goes on along the minus strand of NZ_JAFNPG010000004.1, from coordinate 47,286 downwards.
GCTGGACATTCCGGCGAAGGAGAATAAATATGTTGATGGTTTGGTACTGGCACAAAAGCTCGGTATAACGTTGCCGCCAGCAGAGGTACGCTTCCGATTGTCTGACCATGTGGATAAGGATTTTCAGGAGCTAACAGAGAAATGAGACCATAGCTACATGATTCTGGTTTTACGGCAGCCTTTGCCTAGAGCAGGGCTGCCGTGTCTGAGTACTGCTATAGTGCTGTAAGTTTTTCCCATTCCTTGCTTAGCCGTTTGGCTGAAACTGGATAAGGGGTTTTGAGTTCCTGTGCAAAGAGAGAAACACGCAGTTCTTCCAGCATCCAACGAAAATCAGCAATGGCTAGAGGGATTGGCTGATTTTGTTGCTGATACTGGCGAATCTTTTCCTGCCATATATCTGTGAGTGCCTGAATATCAGCCTCACGTGCGCTGTCGCGGGCAGGGTTACTACCATATTTATCCATACGTCTAAGCATGGCTTGCAGATAGATGGGCAATCGTGGCCATTGTTTCCATGGTGTGGCGCTGGCAAAACCAGGATAAATCAGGCTGTCCAGATGCTGACGCAGCAGTGAGGATAGAGGATGTCTACCCAGATGGCTACTGACTTCGCCATAGGCTAATGCTGTTTGCAGCGCATACTGATTAAGTGCCTCTTTTACAACCGGTAGGCGGCTGCGCGCTCGTTTCAACTGTTCTTTAAAGGCTTTTTCATCTCGTGGCAGCTCATCTTCGCCAATCAAAGCGCGATCCAGTACGGCATGGGTCAGGTCTGCACGCAGGGTATCAGCACCAAGGTGTTTGAGTAGCATGGCCATCTGAGTAAAGTCGGGCAAGCCTTTGTTGAGGTCCTTTACTTGTTCTTTTAATTGCAGGCTCATCAGTGCAAGTATGCCGTTGTGATGAGCCTGTTGGGCGGCAGCAGCGGTATCAAACAGACGCAGGGAGATGCTGCCGTCTTTTTGCTGCTGTAAACCGAGATAGCCGGTGAGTTGCTGCTGAGCGCGTGCAAATCTGATGCTTTCCGGTAGTTTGCCGATGTCCCAGCTGGTAATGTTGTCGCGTTCGAATTCGTTGCTGTTATCGCGGAAAGTGACCGCAGCAGCCTGCCCGAGCTGTTGCTGTAATGCATTCAGGTCACGGCCACTGGCCAGTTCTGTGCCGCTGTCGTCTATTACCTGAATGTTGAAATAGCAATGGGCGGGTAGCTGTTGGCTATGCCAGTGTTCGATATCGATTTGGTTGAGCAGGCGCATATCGCCGGCGTGACGAGCGATGGCATGTGCAAGCTGTGGCAACAGTGGGGCATTGGTATCAGGTTCGCTGTAGAGAAAAGCGGTAATGAAGTCCGGCACCGGTACGCAAATGCGGCGAATTTGTTTGGGCAGGGCTTTAATGAGTAATTGCAATTTTTCCCGAATCATGCCTGGTACTAACCATTCCAACCGTGCCGCACTGATGCGGTTGAGAAGGGGCAGCGGTACTGATACGGTAACGCCGTCGAATGGATGATGTGGTTCGAAGCGGTAGCTTAGAGCACAGCGGCCGTCTTTGGTATTGAGATATTCTGGAAACTGGCTTTCGGTAATATTACTGGCAGCATGCTGCATGAGGTCGTCACGGCCTAGATACAGCAGGTGTGAGTTTTCGACTTCTGCTTGTCTGCGCCAGTGTTCAAATGTACGGATGTCAGCCAAAGGCAATTGCCGCCCTTGTTGTTCGACAGTAGCAGGCAGGCGCTGGTCGTAAAAACTAAACAGCGCTTCTGCGTCTACCAGTACATCCTGCCGTCGTGATTTGTGTTCCAACTCGGTGACTTCTTCTATCAGTTGCCGGTTGTGGCGGAAGAAGTCGGCTTTGAGGTCGCATTCTTGTGCCACCAGCGCGCCGCGGATAAAGATTTCGCGTGCTTCTGCTGGGCTAATGCGTCCATAGGATATCGGTCGGCGCGGCAGGACGGTTAGACCGTAAAGAGTAATGCGTTCGCTGGCGACGACTTCGCCTCGTTTCTGTTCCCAGTGTGGTTCGAAATAATGATGGCGCAGCAGATGCGGGACTTCGGTTTCAATCCATTCCGGTTCAATTTTGGCGACATCGCGTGCATAAAGACGAGTGGTTTCGGTTAATTCGGCAGCAATAACCCATTTGGGCTTGCTTTTAAATAAAGCTGAAGCCGGAAACAGATGGAAATGAATGCCGCGCGCACCGGTATAATCGTGTCCTTCGGGACTTTTTAAGCCGATATTAGCTATTAAGCCGGTGAGCAAGGCTCGGTGAATCTGTTCATAACTGGCCTCTTTTGCTTTTTGCCGAATCTGGCGCTGCTGGCGACGGACAATTTGCTGCTGCCTGAGTTTGGCAGCTAAATCCTGGTCACCGTTTTGGTTGTGGGCAGGCTGAGTAGAATTTTGCTCAGGTATCTGACGGTAGGCTGTGGCTTTATCTGTCAGCCCCATATCAATGGCAATCTGAGCCAGCTGATGGTGCAGCTCGCGCCATTCGCGCATACGTAGATGCGAAAGGAAATATTGGTGACACCATTGTACCATCTGCCGGTTGGACAAACCTTTGTCACGCTCGCGCTGATAGGAATCCCAGATATTTAGATAGGCAAGGAAGTCGGATTGTTTGTCTGTGAAGCGTTCATGCGCTTTAGCGGCGGCATCACGCGCTTCCAGCGGCCGTTCGCGCGGATCCTGAATAGATAGTGCGGCCACTATAATCAGCATTTCGGCAACACATTGCAGACGTTTTGCGGCCAGCAGCATGCGGCTGATGCGCGGATCTATAGGTAGACGCGCCATCTGTTCGCCTAATTTGCTTAAGCGATTGTGTTCATCTACCGCGCCAAGTTCGAGCAGTACCTGATAGCCATCATTGATATAACGTTGGTCCGGTGCCTGTAAAAAGGGAAAATCATTTACATTACCCAGTTTAAGGCTAATCATACGGAGAATAACTGCGGCGAGATTGCTGCGGATAATTTCCGGATCGGTAAAGGCGGGGCGCTGGTTGTAGTCCTCTTCGCTGTACAGTCTGATACAGATACCGGCCGCAACGCGGCCGCAGCGGCCGGCACGCTGGCGTGCAGCAGCTTGGCTGATGGGTTCGATATGCAGCTGTTCTACTTTGGCACGGGCAGAGTAGCGTTTTATTCGCGCCAGACCGGTATCAATCACATAGCGGATGCCGGGCACAGTAAGAGAAGTTTCGGCTACGTTGGTGGCTAATACGATGCGGCGCTGACGGCCGCTGGGATGGAAAATTTTGTGTTGCTCGGCCGCAGACAGGCGGGCAAACAAGGGAAGTATTTCATCATTGCGCCGCAGTGATGATTGTTGTAATGCATGCGCAGCTTCGCGGATTTCGCGTTCGCCGGGCAGAAATATCAAGATATCACCCTGACCTTCGCGTGCCAGCTCGTCTGCTGCATCGACGATGGCGTCGTTGATTTCCATTTCGGCATCATCGGCATCAGTGCTGTGCAATGGGCGATAACGGATTTCAACCGGATAGGTGCGGCCGGATACTTCGATCACCGGTGATGGCTGGCCGTGAATGGTAAAGTGCTGGCTGAAGCGCTCGGCATCGATGGTGGCGGATGTGATGATTACTTTTAGGTCGGGACGACGAGGCAATAGCTGTTTCAAGTAGCCCAGCAGAAAATCTATATTGAGACTACGTTCATGTGCTTCGTCGATGATAATTGTATCGTAAGCACTGAGGAAACGGTCGGTCTGGCTTTCAGCGAGCAGAATACCATCTGTCATCAGTTTGATGTAGCTTTCGGGAGCGGTTTTGTCGTTAAAGCGCACTTTATAGCCGACACTGTGGCCAATCTGGCTATGCAGTTCCTCAGCGATTCTTTCGGCAACGGAGCGTGCAGCAAGCCGCCGTGGCTGTGTATGGCCGATGAGACCGGCTACGCCACGGCCAAGCTCGAGGCAGATTTTCGGCAGCTGGGTGGTTTTACCAGAGCCGGTTTCGCCGCAGACGATGACCACCTGATGTTGGCTGATGGCTTGTTTGATTTCTACTCGTCTTTCATGTACCGGCAGGGTGTTATCGTATTCCGGAACAGGCAGATGTGCCTGTCGTTGTAGGTACATCTGGTGTGAACGCTGATAACGCTGGTTAACTTTTTCTTCTCCGCCGAATCGGGCAGGGTGTTTACTTGCACGTTGTAGAAAGTGGCGGTCTTTGCTCAGGATTTGGTTGAGTTCGTATACAGACATGGCACAGATACTGCCGGAATATAATTAGATATGCGTATTATAGCAAATCTGTCTATTAAGCTTGTTTGCAGGGATTTTATGGCTGTATTGCGGTTTGAGCCGAAGACAAAGACAAAAAGCAACTGTTTAACAGTTGTAAAATTTGATTTTATAAAAATTAAACAGGCTGAATTAGACGGCTATATACAGTGTGAACGGCCAGAAGCAAAGATAAAAGCAGGGCTGAGGCTGCACATCTTTTGTAGAAGAGGGCAGTTTTTCAGGTATTTCAGGCAATTTTCAGTGCCGGCTGTGTTGTTGTCGTAGGATTTTTACGCCAATCATGATAGATACGCCAAATAGGAATGTGCACACTAAACCTAAAAAAATCAGCATAATACGCGCCATGGACATGCGTACCGCTGCATCGTCTCCCATAAACAGCCAGATAAACCATGAAGCCAGTATGACAAACAAGACTACCATGCTAATAATTAGAGAAGTTTGTTTGCGAGACTGAGGTGTTTTGGTGTTTTGCATAATTAGACCTGCTACAGATGATGGATGACCAGAGGTTTGCCTTTGTGGCTTAAAACTTCGGTATCCAGATTAAATATGGTTTGAATATTATCGGCGGTAATTATTTTATCCGGTGGACCCTGCATAACAATCTGTCCTTCTTTCAAGGCGACAATATGGTCAGCATAGGCGGCGGCCATATTAATATCATGCACCACCATGACAGTAGATAATCCCTGTTCGCTGGTGAGCTCACGTAGCAGCCGCATCAGTTCGCGAGCATGATACATATCCAAATTGTTGAGCGGTTCATCTAGAATAACATGTTTAGTTTGCTGGCAGAAGGTCATTGCCACCAATGCCCGCTGACGCTGGCCGCCGGACAATGCACTGAGATAACGCTGTTGCAATTCTTGCAGCTCAAAACGTTGTAATGCTTGATCGACAATCTGCTGGTCTGTGTTGGTTATACGCCCTTGATTGTGCGGATAGCGGCCAAATAGCAGTAAATCGCGTACGGTAATTCGGCTTTGAATGTTGTTCTCTTGCGACAATATTGCCAGCTTTTGCGCAATAGCATTGGATTTGCCACTGCTCACATCTAGCTCATCGATGTGGATGCTGCCTTGCTGTAAAGGTTGCAAGCGTGCTATCAGGGAAAACAAAGTAGACTTACCGGCACCGTTGGGTCCAATTAATGCGGTGATGCTTTTATCCGGAATATCAAGATTAATATCACGCAGGATGGTAGCGCCGTTGATACAATAGTTAACATTTTTTATGGAAATCATCTTGCTGTCCGGTTAAGTCAGTAAAGCAATACGCTGTTGAGGTGGCGAGCTCAGGATTGGCGTTTTAATGCCAACCATAGAAACACCAGACCACCACAGAATTCTATAACCACACTCAGTACGCCCTGCATGCCTAGAACGTGTTCGAATATCAGCTGCCCACAGACCAGTATCAGTGCAGCCATCAGAAACGCAGCCGGAATCCGCAGCCGGTGTGTCATGCTGGGAGTACAGGCATTGACCAGTGCACAAATCAGTAGCCCAAAAAAGCTCACAGGTCCTACGAGTGCTGTGGAAACGGAAACCAGCAGCGCAATCCACAACAGAATGTTGCGGCTTAGGCGCGGATAATTGATCCCAAGGGCAATAGAGGCGTTGCGTCCTAGCATCATGACATCCAGCTGATAGCGCATGCGCCAGATCCAGATGGTACTGATTAGCATCACTGTGATGCCAATCATCAGCATACTGACATTTACTGAAGTAAACTGGGCAAAATAGCTGGTCTGAGCGACGGTAAATAGGGTAGGGTCTATCAATCGTTGCAGCAGACTGTTGAAACTGCGAAACATCACGCCGAATATTGTGCCGGTAAGTATCAGCCGAGCCAGATCACCATTGCTGTTTCGAGTTAGCGTACGAAACAGTAGTAAGGAGGCAGCCATCATCAATGGTGCTTCAATGGTAAATTTAGTGAAAGCACCAATGCTGGCGTATCCCACTGCACCAAAGATAAAGAGTGTCAGTGTCTGTAGGAGCAGGTAAAGTGAATCGTACCCCAGCAGACCCGGCGTCAGAATGGGGTTATGGGTAAGTGTCTGGAAAAGTAATGTAGAAACGCCGACTGCATAAGCGACAGTCAGCAGCATCAGCAATTTCTTGCCGCGCAGTTGTAAAACAAAATCCCAGCTCCCTTTTACACCGTATGTCATAAACAAAACGCTGGCAACTATCAATAATATTCCGAGCACGCCGAGAAAACGTGCACCAGAACGGGGCGACGGCATGGTATGGTCAGGTTGCATGTACGGTAGGCTTTCTAAACAGCAGATACAGAAAAATCACGGTACCTACGATACCAAAAATCAGTGATACGGGTATTTCAAATGGCGGATCAATGATGCGGCCAATAATGTCGCATACCAGCAGTGCATTGGCGCCCATTAATGCTACTGACGGCAGATTCTGCCGTAAGCGGTCTCCCGCCAGACGGGAAACAATATTTGGTACTACTAGTCCGATAAACGGAATCTGGCCAACTGTAACAACAACGATGGCTGTAATCATGGCCACTGTGATTAGAGAAATCCACATCATCTGTGCATAGTTTATGCCCAGACTGGTGCTGATATTCTGCCCCAATCCGGCGATGGTGAGCCGGTCAGCTAGAAAATAGATAACCAATGCCATCAGACCAGTAAGCCACAGCAGCTCATAGCGTCCAGCCAATACCGCCGAAAAATCACCGGCAAACCACACAGCCAATAATTGCAAAGTATTGGTTTCCACACCGATAAAGTTAACCAGCGCTTCGATAATACTGCCGTAGATGATGCCGATTAACGGTATCATCATCTGCCGATGTGGCGGTAATCTGCGAAACAAAAATAAAAACAAAGTCATGCCCAACAGGGCAACGATGCTCGCACAGCTCATTTTCGCCAGCTGAGTGGCCTGAGGAAACCAAATGGATACCAATAAGATTCCCAGTGCTGCACTCTGGGTGGCACCAACCATATTTGGTTCAAGAAAACGGTTGCGTAAAACGATTTGTAGCACCATGCCGGCTACAGCCAGTGTAGCACCGGTAAGGATAATCGCCAGCGAGCGAGGCAGGCGGCTGTATAGCAGCAGAGAGCGGGTATCGCTGCTACTAAATACATCACTCCAGTGAAAAGCGGCTGCACCAATACTGATGCTGATAATCAGTAATAGTGGCAGCAACAGTATATTGATAGCGTTTATCTGGGAAGAACGAAACATAGGGCAAACAAAGATACAGACAACAGGTTTTCGCTATTGCCGCTATTAAATGCGGCAAAGCGAAACCTGAAGGCTGTGAACGAATAATACTTAGTTTTAGTGTGTGAAAGCAGCCTTGATATTGGTTAAGTCGGTTTTCATCTGCTGCACACCACCGGCGGCAAGATAAGAGGCACTGCTTAAGTAGACAATATGATTTTCTTTCCACGCTTTGGACTGTCGTACCAGATCATTGTTGAGTACAGCCTGTGCGGTTTTGCCTTCCTCACCTATGGCTGCGGTGCGGTCAATCACAAATATCCAGTCCGGATTGGTTTTCTGTACATATTCAAACGAAACAGACTGGCCGTGCGGGGAGGCCGGAATATTGGTATCGGCAGCCGGTACTCCGACTTGTGTGTGTATCCAGCCAAAGCGTGAAGAAGGACCGAAAGCAGAAAGTTTACCGGCATTCACCATCAGAATCAGGCCAGTACCCTTTCCTTTGGCCGCCTGCTGCGTTTCAGCTAGCAGATTCTGAATGTCATCATGCAGTTTCTTGGCTTCAGCTTCTTTTTTAAACAGTTTACCGTAGGTATCAAGCATTTTCATGCCATCACCAATCAGATCCTGTCCGCTGTCTGTCATATCCATGGTTGGCGCTAAAGCCGCTAATTCATCATATTTAGGTGCCGTACGTCCGGCAATGATAATCAGCTGAGGTTTCAGCGCATTGAGTGCTTCCATATCGGGCTCAAACAAGGTACCGGTGTTGTTTACGGTTTCCAATGTTTGCTGCAAGTAAGGTACCAATACTTTTTTCGGCGCACCGGTTACCGGTACTTTCAAAGCCTGCAAATCATCCAGGGTGGCCATGTCAAATACCACAACTTTGGAAGGATTTTCTGGTACGTTCATTTCACCGCGTGCAGTGTTTACAGAGACAGTGGGGCCACTAACAGCAGCTCCTGAAGCAGTTGTATTACTGGCAGAACTGTTCTGAGTGTTTTTTTCGCCGCATGCGGAGAGAAGCGATAATGCCAGTATAGATAAAGCGAGTGGTTTCCAGCAGGATTTAAACATTGTCTGAATTTCCTATCATTATTGTTTGCATTAATTATACTGCCTGAATCAGAGGCAGGTCATATTTCGGTGTAAACGCCTATTTTTCAATAAATCGGTGCCGTGCTTCATGATAACTTTCTTCTGTTTCGCCATGGCGCCAGTATGGGACTGCATAATGGCGTTGTGGTGGTAATTGCCATTGGTTACGCAATAAATCACGCAGCGGTCTGACCATTTCAGCTTCACCAGCAACCCAGGCAAAATCATCTGCACACAGGGGTGGAAAACCGGACACTTTTTCTATTAGTGCCGGAATCTGACTTAAAGTGCCATAAAACATATGCAACTGCATATTGGTAGGCAGGTTTAGAGTGGTTGGTAAATCGCTGGCATCTGGCAACAGTAAAACCACATCTCCACTGGCCTCCTGCTCAATATCAGACAGCAACGATGCAATCGCTGGTACAGCCGTAATATCTCCAACAAATAAATAACGTGTAGCTGCTTTCAGCATCGGATTCGGGCCTCCCGGTGATGAAATCCCGATGATGTCTCCCGCACGAGCGTGTTCTGCAAATGCCGAAGCCGGTCCATTGTCTCCATGTTTCACAAAATCAATACTTACCGTGCATGCCTGAGCATCATAATCTCGGATGGTATAAGTGCGCACAATCGGCTTATTGTCTGGATCACCCCATTTAAAACCATGACCGGAAAATTGCGGTAGTTGCGGCGAAGTCTGACCTGCCGACGCCAGAAAAATCTTGATATGAGCACCATTAAACTGATGCGGATAATCAACCAATTCATCACTGTGCAAAACCAGCCGGCGCAGATTAGGGCTTAGATCGATAATATCTTGTACCCGAACCAGATAAGCTTGATGAGGTGACCGTTTATTCATTATTGTGGCCTGATTGAGGGGTGAAAAAGAGTTAGTTGCAGGCTTTTGCCAAACAGGCTGCCATGGTTTTCTTGCGGATAAACTTCGTATTTAACGCTTAAATCAGTATGATGCTGCAATTCATCAGCCAGTTTTCTGCCCAAATTACCTTGTCTGGCCGTTTGTTCGTTACGCATCCGAATTCGGGCGGCAACATGCGGATTTTTAGGAATTTTTTTGGGTCTGAGCTTACTATTGAATATTAAAAGGCTGCTGCCAGAAAAATCAACCTTACGCTTCAGCATTTCCGCTGCTTCCTGCTGAAGTAAATCGCCATGCAGCCACACAGACGGGTCTGCTGCAATATAGTGTTGAAACAGATTAGGCTGAGTAAATAGAGTATGCAGTACCAGCAGCCCGCCATAAGAATGACCCCACAGTGTCTGGTTATCTAGGTTGACTGCTACTTTCATCTGCACAGCCGGCATAACCTCATTCTGTATCATATCCAGAAATATATCGGCACCGCCGTTGATTCTGCTGGCATCTAGTGGGTCGGTATTGTTGTCTTCCGGCGCAATGGTGTAGTCGTAGGCGCGTGCCCGCACATCAAAACGTTTATCAGTTGCATAACCTAGCAATACCAATACTGGAGGCTGAGGCTGCCGTGCCAGTATCTGCATGTTTTCAGGAGTTAGAAAAGTCAGTACGGCATTTCCGTCCAGCGCGTAGAAAACAGGGTAACCCCCGGCAGGAGGCTGTTGTGCAGGAATCCCGATGTAAATGCGGTACTGGCGCTGTCCGTCTGTAGATGTAAGCGGCAGGGTTGTAAAATGATAACCGCCATTTTGCTGTTGCAGCACAGCAAAATCAGCACTTTCATTCAGATTAGGCTGGGCTTTAGCTGTATTGTGCAAGATTAAGGCCGTAAAAAACATTAATAAAAAAATGATAATCTGGCGCATATTTAATCTTTCCGTCAGTTGATTGGCTTTAGTAAGCATATGGAGACAACAAGACGGTAGCGAAGTAAGATTAGGTTGCTGCATTGCAAAAAAAGATGAAAGAGTACTTAATTAATACACCAGATCAGGATTTTGGTTAAATCTTTCAGATAATCAATAAATTATGTTTACCTTTGCTGATGGGACTATCCTTGATTATTTATAAATAATAATCATTACTATTAATAAATATAACTTATTTGGACATCGAAGTCACGTGAAAACCAAATATTTTTTATCAGGCTGCCACAGTGACAACCTGATGCTTCGGCATAATCAGAAAGAAACTTTCATATTGCCCCACACTGCACGTCCCCGTTCGTTATAAGTGTAGGCCGTACCGCGTAAAGTGGAAGCATAGATGCGCTTATTGAATATATTTGACATCCCTGCGCGAACATTGATGTTTTTATTCACCGCATATCCGGCTGAAATTCCCCAGATACCATAGCTGCCCATTTCTTCGCCACTCAGGCCGACTGTACCTTGTCCGCCATTGCCAATCCCTGCTTCTACCGGATTGACCGGCACGGTACGTGGTTTCTGTCGGCCGTAATAGGTATAAGTCAGCAACGTATCCCATTTTTCCGTAGGTGCCCAAGCCAGAGAGGAGTTAATTGTATATTTGGGAATAATAGATAACGGATTACCGGTTTCCTTGTTTTTGGAATTAAACATATAAGTAAAATTATTCACCCATTTCCACTGTTTGGAAAACGGCAAAGTAAAGTTGCCTTCAAGTCCCTCTACCAGCGCTTTACGTGTATTGGTCCATTCAAAGTAATCATAGCCACCGGAGCGGGCACTGATTCCGGAACTTCCGGTGAAAATGATTTGCCGTCCGGCTTCAATCTTATTTTTATAATCATTACGGAAATAAGCCAGCGAAGCCAGATAGCCATTTTTGCTAAATTCAAAGCCAATTTCCTTATTAACACTGGTTTCCGGTTTTAGCTTACTATTACCAATCAAGTAGCAACCGCGGCCACTGCCTGAAGAAACAGCACAGCCGTTACCTTTACTGTACAGCATATAGCTGTCTGTACTTTGATACAGGTTAGGTACTTTGTATGCTCGTGCGATACCACCTTTGAGCAGCCAGTTTGGATGCAACTGCCATGACATATTGATTCCGGGGCTAACATTACCGCCAGTTTTATTATTATGGTCATAGCGCAGCATCGGTACCACTTTCAACTGTTCGGTAAGACTGATATTGTCTTCCACGTAGCCGGCCCAGCTACTAAGCGATGGCGTGTGATTAGCCGCAGCTGGGTACACAGCATTCGGCATAGGAATGCGGCGCAGACCGTCAGGATCATTCAGCTTATCGTGCTGATATTCTGCTCCCATAGTTAAAACATGCGGTACCCAAACAGAAAAAGGAATGTGAACTTCACCGGCCAGCCGCTTGGTAGTCAGGACACTGTCAGCATAGGTGATATCTTTCGTTCCTAAATCTTGACACAAACCTTCCGGTCCACCCGCAAGCGCCTCAGAACAATGACTATTAGTAGTTTTATCATATTGCGCCACCAGCTTGCTATCACCCCAATCCCATGCGCCTTCATGGGTGAGAGCAAAACTCTGACGGTATACACGGCGCGTTTCCTTGCCATATAAACTTTGCGTATAATCGGTTTGTACATTATTCGGCCCATCGCCATTGTAGCGGTTACCCTGCCTACTATACGTGGCATCGAGCGTTAGAGTTTGTGCCGGAGAAAGGCGCCATGCCAGCCTGCCGCCTACATCCTTATTCAGTAGACCTTCTTGTCCGGCTACCAAAGATTTGCTGCCCCTGTCTCCCGAACGTTGATTGATATAAGGAGAATCAGCATCAGTACTGTTTAGATTGCCATAAAGGCGAAACCCCAGCACATCCTTAATAATAGGTCCAGTTAAATCAAAACCTATCCGATGGGTATCGCCTTCTTCTTTATCGGCAGGCAGATTCATAAATGCATTAATAGCACCGTGGTATTCATTACTGACTTTTTTTGTCACAATATTCACCACCCCACCAGCAGCACCCGAACCATAACGAGCCGCAGCCGGACCACGGATTACCTCTATAGACTGTATTTCAGCTGTCGGCACCCAGTCACTGTCGCCGATGGTGTCGCGCTCACCGCGCCAGCTCATGCGTGCACTGTTACGTGAGGTTACTGGGCGGCCATCAATCATAATCAGGGTGTTTTCCGGCCCCATTCCACGAATATCAATCTGGCGTTTATTACCATGCTGGCCAGATGCAGTATTTCCAGTAAGATTAACCCCCGGCATTGTCCGTACCAGCTCAGAAATGTCATTCACCGGTGGTCTGCGTTCAATATCTAGACTATCAATTTTTGATACACCAAGTGATTGTTTAACTTGCTGTTCGGCTGTGACATAAATATCATCAAGTTTGGCACCATCCTGTGCATGCGCCATACCGCCGGAAAAGAGTAAAGGTAATAAAGCCAGTTTGAAAGAAGGGAAAGGAGACTGAGACATACAATACAGAAAGAGTTTATAATTTGTTAAAGGTGTGAATGATAATTAATCTTGTTATTATTTTCAATTAAAACCATCTTTAACTAACTAAAAGCTACAAATTCATACCTATACATAATAATACTTGCTTTTAGTTACACAAATCAGTTGAAAGTGACAAAAATTGACACCCTAAACTCAAAATGTAAGCTGATTAGAAGTTAACATCAAATTACTTAGTAAATTTCTAAAAGCAAACTATGCACTACTTAATTTCAGTAGGGCTAGTACACATCTTTTTAAAGAATAAAAATAGAAGTCTATAAACAGCTAATACGAAAAAATAAAATGTAATAAAATCATATGGTAAACAAAATGAAGAAAAAAATTATCCATTTTTATCATTACGCTGCGTTATGGACCGCATTATCCATAGCGCTACCCGTATACGCGGAAACTGCAGCTATAGACAATTCTCCTCCTGCTAATACAGTTATTACTATACCTGCCTACGAAACTTGTACAGGTACGCCTTGGCCGGATATCACATGGATACACATTCATGATAATGAAGAAACTGCTCGACGCACTGCATTGATTACCTTAAATCAGATTCAGCAAGGATGTTTATTGGATTTGCGCCATGGCGGCAGCCGCGAAATCATCATCCGTAATCAGCAGTTCAGCTTTCACTTTGACCCAAATAGAATTTTTACTGCAAACGGACGAAAAGCAGCATTAAAATGTAATAAAGGCAACTGCGCACTAATCTTGCAGCAGCTGAGTGAGGCGGCTGAAAATTTCCTGCAACAGTATTTAAGCCAGAAAAAACTGATTATTGCAGTGCATAACACACACACTGCCGGACTGTCCGTAAGAAACTATATGCCGGGTAACTCCATGGCTCAAGACGTGAGTCAGATAGCCATTAGCCCAGACAAAAACCCGCACGATTTTTTTTATGTAACAAGTGCACAAGCCTTTAATTTTTTTGCCGGCCATAATTTCAATGTGGTTTTACAGAATAATCAGACAGTACGCGATGATGGTTCATTATCAGTCTGGGCCGCGCAGAGACAGATTGATTACATCAATGCTGAAGCAGAAATGGGGCACACAACAGATCAGCTGGCCATGCTGGCAGCCGTATGTGCGTATATGAAAAAATTTTATCTGTAAAAATTTCAGTGTGATTAGCTTAAAATAAGACATAACTTATATTTTCTGCTATATAAGTTTATGATTTACAAAGATATAAAATTAAATCAATTATAAGGTAATCAATGACTAAAAATATCAATAGCTAAATAACAGACATGTTTAAATGTAAATAGTTTATGAAAGTTACTATAAAATATAATATCATTTAATAAATATTTTCAATATTATGAATATTTAGAAAAATTCATTCATCTAATCAAATATATTATGAATAAATTACAAGCTGAAGGCTTTACACTAATTGAAATAATGATTGCGATCGCTGTAATTGGGATTTTGGCAGCTATTGCGGTGCCTTTATATGCAGACTATAGCGCTCGTGCTCAATTAGCCGAAGGTGTTAATTTAGCTGGAAATTTGAAAGCTCAGGTTTTAGATAATATGCAGCATCAACGCTGTAGGGCTCAGAATCAATCTGAATATCGTTATACAGGTAGATATGGTATTGCAGAAATTAGCACTGAATTTCCATTGAGTAATGTTCAAAATTCAGCAAGCACTCAGACAGGATGCCAAATTAAATATAGTGTATATTCACAAAAAGCTTCCTCAGTATTAATTAACCGTTATATGGTAGTGGATGTACTTGCCAACGGCTCTCTGAAATTTAATAACGGTACAATTGATAAAAAATATCTGCCCAATGCTTTTATTTGATAATTAATCCAAAAATTTGTTAGGGTAGCATCAAGTTATTGATGGCTCGTAAGACATTAATACATTTTAGCCAATAAAAAACTTATCGAAAGAGTAAAAATAAACTCTGTTTATTTATATTGTCAATGCAGTTACAATTTTACAATATTTGTTTGGAATTGCTTTAACAATTTCGTAGTATATTGAAAATATTTTTTTTATTGAATTAAAATGTTTCGATATCTAAAAATTTTTATATTTAGTAGTTTGTATTTTGAGACAAATAATGTGAAAAATTTTGGATATTGAGTTAATCTACAACTAATTATCTTTACTTAATATAAGATAAAAAATGTTAAATACTAGTTTATGGCATGATATTTGCTACATGCTTTTAATGTGTAATTAGGTTATTCACTGTTTTAACTGGAGACTCAAATGAAAGCATTCCAAAAAGGTTTTACATTAATCGAATTGATGATTGTTATTGCGATTATTGGTATTTTGGCAGCCATCGCTGTACCTGCTTATTCTGACTATATCGCGCGCTCTCAAGCATCTGAAGCGTCTAGTCTGGCTGCCGGTTTGAAAACACAGATAGTAGATAACATGCAAAATAATACCTGTGATTCAAATAATAAAGCTATAGATGAGCAAAAAGGTAAATATGGTACTGCAAAAATTGCAGGATCCGTAACAATGACCTCAGCTACTTCAGCCATGGGTGATACAGGTTGTACAATTCTGTATACTGTAAATAGTACCGGTGTTTCTGCTGCTATTAAAGGTAAAAAATTAGAATTGTCTGTGTTGAAAAATGGTTCATTAAAGAAATCAGCAGCCGGTACAGATATGGATGAAAAATATATACCTAAAGCTTATTTATAATTTTTGTTAAGATACAACATAAAGCCACCGATGGTGGCTTTTCTATATTTATAGATAATAAATGATTATTCTTTTTGCTAAATATTAAATTTGCCTTCATTTATGGGCAAATTTTTTTATAAAGATTATTAATATGTATTAGTAATTCCTTATAAATATTATATAAATTAATACAATGTGATCTAGATATGAAATTGGCTGTACATTTTCCCGTTTTTTCCAAAATTTTTTTCTTGGTTAAGCGTTATTTTTCGCTACGGTTGTGGTGTTTTCTTATATTTTACTTGATCATAAATAATGTTTTTTTCTGGCTTGCACATTTAATTACTTATTCACAACGTTATGATATTGTACTCGAATACGTATGGATAATACCGTTGTTATGCTTGCGTAAAAAGTGGTCGTTGGTCTTATTTACTATTACATATATTTGTATTTATATTTTTGATATTCTGTACTGGATTAAACAATTCTATCACTATGATAATTTGTCTGAATTCGTTGATTTACTTTACTTCATTCCACAGGCACCAAAATTATATTGGTTATTTTTAGGAATTATTTTAGGCAATCTCATTTTGAGCTTATTTTTAATCCTGAAATATTTGGTTCGTTTGGCTTCTACGCAAATGATTGTACCTTTATCTGTATTGTATTTGCTTTTTGCCATATGTTTTTACGATTATCGCGGTGCTAATTTATCAGATCGTTATCAGACTGTAGGTTGGTGGGGAAGTTATTACGAAACGATTCAAAATCTTAAATTTAATACACAGTTTTTCTGGCGTGGAACGCTTAAACCTGAATTTTATGATTGGCCGCATGGTGGGGTGTTACAAAAGCAGATCAATATACAGCATCCTCCTAAAAAAATACTATTTATTTTAAATGAGTCATGGGGGACTTTTGTACCTGAACATGGCGCTATTAATTCATCGGTAAAAGCACCTTTGCTGAATTTACCCAATGTACAGCTAATTGCTCAGGGTGAAAATCCAGCACTCCACAGTACCATAATGGGGGAGCTTCGAGAGTTATGTGATTTGAAAGCTAAAAGTTCCAATTTTAAACTAGGTCCGTTTGATAAGTTCAAAAAATGTGTTCCGGTAAGATTACAAAAACAAGGGTACACAGTCCAAGCTTTCCATGGTTCTTATGCCAAGATGTATGACAGAAAAGATTGGTATCCACATATGGATTTGCAAGATGCGCATTTTTTTCCTCAATTCAGTAATATTAAGCAATGTCATTCATTTCCTGGAGCTTGTGACTACAATATTGTGCATGATGTATCAGCTGCCAATAAATCTGCACAGGGTAAATCATTTATATACTGGCTAACACTGAACACCCATCATCCTTATTCTGAGCTGGATATGTTGGGAGCGAATACTTATGATTGCCATCAGCCATTATTTAATGGAAGACAAGAAGCATGCCGGAATTTGAATCTTCAACATCAGTTTTTTCAGGTACTTGCTGATGAAATAAAAAGAGGTGGTTTTAAGCATACTGATATTGTAGTTGTTGGTGACCATAGCCCGCCCATTGTGTTCGATGAATTTAAAGACAGTTTTAAGCCTGATTCAGTGCCATTTATTCACATACGAGTTAATTAACAGGCTTATTGTCATGCCTAACTTACTAAGTAGATTTGGTATTTTTATAATATACAATAGTATTATATGGTTAAATTGAAGAGAAATTTTATGTGTGTCAATATGGTTTTTGATTTTTTAAAAATAAAATCAGTCTGAATGTATCTAAATAACTTGATAAAAAATGCTTTAGAGCACATTTAATTACTTGGTTGTAATTTTGCAGCTTCTTAAACTACAGATCCATCACAATACAGTGAATGATTTGTTGCAAGACCAAAATTGCAAAAATGACCTGTGCCAAGCTTGGTTTAGCGACCCGATAATGTGCAATAAAAGCTTTTGCATTTTTGAAATGTATTGATGCCTTGTTGAGGAAGGGTAAATAAGGCATATGAGGTAGAGGTGTTGTTTTCCGAGCGGCGGATTTGTTGTTACACACCAATAGCGTATTTTTAGACTTGCAACATCGACATCTCGATTAGTCGAACCAAACATGGTGAGAAAGTTGCAGACGATTGTTTTAGTAATATTGTCAGCCGCTGTATATTTAAGTGTTAGCTATATAAGCAAAACTAACGCAATAATTAAACGCATTATATGGTGGTGCTCGTCTATTACAAAATAGATTGTTTTACAAAAACAGTTTGATAATTGAAAATTATAAATAAATTTCTTAAGCTTAATCTTAAGTCTAAATATTTGTTAGGTTACTAGTTTGAATTCTTCAATTATAAAAATGTTAAATAATGAAATTAATATATAAAAATAGTATAATCCTAAAATTAGGCATATAAATTGCTAATGATTTTATGTTCAACTAGTTTATTAACCATATTGACATGGAGACTAAAATGAAAGCATTTCAAAAAGGTTTTACATTAATAGAATTGATGATTGTCATTGCAATTATCGGTATTCTGGCTGCTATCGCTGTACCTGCGTATTCTGACTATATTGCTCGTTCTCAGGCATCCGAAGCTTCTAGCCTTGCTGCTGGTTTGAAATCACAGGTAGTAGATAACATGCAAAACAGTGTATGTACAACTGGTTCTAATGCTGCTGTAGATCAGCAAAAAGGTAAATATGGCACAGCTGAAATCGGTGGTACCGTTACCATGAGTTCAGCTACTTCAGCCATGGGAGATACAGGTTGTACAATTAAGTATACTGTCAATCAAACCGGCGTATCTGCAGCTATTTCAGGTAAAATATTGGTATTGTCAGTTTTGAAAAATGGCTCTTTGAAAAAGAATGCTACCGGCACTACTATGAATGATAAATACATTCCTAAAGCTTACCTGTAATCCTTATTGAATTTAATTCAAAGCCACTTTGAGTGGCTTTTTTATATGAACAAAAAGCGAATAATGCAAATAATATTAAATTTTTAATGAAACTACCTTATCTTTTAAATTGTTATAAATTTTTTTATCTGTATTTATAACAATTTTATATATTTAATAGAAGTTTTTTCTGGTTGTCAATTCTATTAGTCTATTGATTTAATCATAAGTTATACTCTTGTGTGATATATCATGCTAAGAATAAGGCAGGACAGAGAAAATTAAATATCTAGTAGATGAAATTGAATACTTATTATCCGTATTCTTAACACGATATGCTGGTAAAAATACTTACAATGGCTTTTAGCCATTATTTGACGGCAGACAAAAGTATGCCAGAAGTGGATTTCAAAATAGTTTTTCAAATCTTCGCTAATATAATTAAAACAAGTAGATTTATATATGCTTATATCATATTTATTTAATTATATTTGATGAATACAAAGAAAGTTTTGAGCTTGACTCTCTACCGTTTATTCAGATATATGAAATTGAAATACATAAGTTCCCACTAAGCAAACAAAAATATGTTTGGCTCATTTTATTAATATAAAACTAAGACATAGGATTGAAATAAAAGTGTATTTAATCTGAATCAGTCTTGTTAATGATTCCAAATATAAAATTAGTGTTAATGTACTTTATTTGTTCAATAAATAATATGCTATAGGGTTTATTTGATATATTGTTTATAATTTGCAGCTCTTTAAATACAATATTTGTCTTAGTGCTGAGAGTTCTTGGCTGTAAGCGCAAGATTGTCCAAAATGGCCTGTGCCATTCTTTCGCTGGCACCGCGATGTTGTGTAATAAAAGCTTCTGCATTTTCCGACATGTATCGGCGTTGCTGTGGATTGGCAAGTAAGGCTAATGAGGTAGTTGCCCAGTCTTCTGCAGATCTGATTTGTTGCGCTGCTCCGATAGCAACCGCTTTTGGTGCAGCATCAGCGAAATTATACGTAGATGGGCCAAATAAAGTGGGTAGGTTGCAGGCGATGGGTTCGATAATGTTGTGGCAGCCGCTGTCAACGAGACTGCCGCCTACAAAAGCAATATCCGCACATAAATAATAAGCAAACAACTCACCTATACTGTCGCCAATCCAAACCTGAGTTTCTGGGGAAATATTTAGATTATCGCTACGTTTCTGTGTAATAAAATTAAGTTTTTCTGCGTAATCGAAAGCTGGTTGAAAACGTTCTGTATGGCGCGGTACGATGATCAGTAATGTATGGCCGGTATTCTGTTTTGCCCAAGCGTCGAGCAATAATTGTACTTCGTCGCTGCCATGGTAATAGCGGGTACTGGCACAAACCATCACAGGCCGGTTGCCGATACGTTGTTTGAATGTCTGTGCTAAAACATGCATGTCTTCGGTTGGAGAAATATCATACTTGGTGTTACCACATATTTTAAGATGTGCCGCACCAATTTTTTTCAAGCGTTCGGCATCTGCATTTGTCTGAGCAAAACAGCCTGTCAAGGTGCTGAGAGCAGGAGCAACCAGCGATCGCACTTTCAGATAGCCTTGCAATGATTTTTCTGATAGGCGTGCATTAGCCATAAATAGAGGAATGCGATTTTTAGCACAGATATTAATTAAATTCGGCCATATTTCTGTTTCCATCAACACACCAAATAAAGGTTGATGGTCTTGGATAAACTGGTTTATCCACGATTTTTTATCATAGGGAAGGTAACGGCACTGTGCCTGCGGAAAAAAATGCTGCACAGTAGCACGGCCGGTAGGGGTAGTCTGAGTGATTAAAAGAGGTATATTTGGAAACCGTTTTTGCAACGCTTGAATAAACTGAATTGAGGCACGTGTTTCTCCTACTGATACTACATGAATCCAGATAGCGTTTTTTACCGCATTCGGATAAGGTTTTCCAAAACGTTCAGCCCAATATAGGGCATAAGCCGGTGCCAGTCTGGCACGTCGACGCAAATAACGGCGTAAAAAAGGAGGGGCGAGCAACCATAAAAATTGATATAAAAGATTCAATAGCATATGAACTCAATGTAAAAAGCCTGTTTCAAGGCCTTCATAATATAATAAAAAACACACGGGTTTAACCCCGTTTATAAGCAGTTGTTTACAGGAATGAAGGTACTGATATCGATATTTGTTCTTTGGCTTAGGCTTCAGCCATATCCAAAGCCTGCCGGATGTTAACTTCCACGATCCGTGAGACCCCTTTTTCCTGCATGGTAACGCCTACCAGTTGCTCGGCCATTTCCATGGTTAGCCGATTATGGGAAATATAAACAAACTGAGTTTGTGCGGACATTTGTTGTACCAGCTGACAGAAACGGCTTGTATTGGCATCGTCCAATGGCGCATCTACTTCATCCAGTAAACAGAATGGTGCCGGATTAAGGCTGAACAAAGCAAATACAAGGCTCATAGCCGTTAAAGCTTTTTCGCCACCAGAAAGCAGATGAATAGTGCTGTTTTTCTTGCCAGGCGGTCGCGCCATAATGGATACGCCCGCGCTGAGTAAGTCATCGCCAACCATATCCAAATGTGCTTCGCCCCCACCAAACAAGGTTGGGAAGTAGCTTTGTACTTTCTGATTGACTGCATCAAATGTGGTTTTAAAACGGGATTTTGTTTCTTCATCAATGGTACTGATGGCTTCTTCCAGTAATGCTATGGCGGCCTGAACATCAGCAGTTTGCTGCTGATAGTACTGAGCGCGTTCATGGGCTTCTTCCAATTCCTGTAATGCAGCCAGATTTACAGCGCCCAAAGCATTGATTTTCTGTGCAAGAGTAGCGATTTGCTCGCTTAGTTCCTTAGATTCTGTTTGGGTATGGGCAAATTGTTCTGCCAATGTATCTATATCGGCTTTATTCTGTTGAAGTGTTTCGTAAAAACGTTTGGCATTTAGTAAGGCTTCCTGCTGCTGGAGTAGGGCTTTTTGTGTGTCCGCCTGTAGTTGAGGTAAGCGGCTGTTTAGTGTGTGTTGTTGTTGCTGTGCCTGTTGTAACAGTTGCTGAAGCTCTTGCAACTGTTGCTGTGCATCGGCACAACGTTCACTGGCTACATTAATCTGTGCATTCAATTCTTCAGTTTGCAAAGTTTGTTCGTCTTCTACTTCTTCGTCAACAATACCAAGAGCCAGCTCGCTCTGGCGTTCTTGCCAACGTTCGGTCTCACGTGCAATCCGTTGGCGCTCCTGCGACGCACTCTGGATTCGCTGCTGTAGGCGCACAATGGCCATTTCAACCAGTCCTTGTTGCCTTCGTGCCTCTAGCAGCGCCAGCTGGCTTTGTTTGAGGGTTTGCTGTTGGTTCTGCTGGTTGGTCGTATGGCTTTCTAGCTGGGGACGCAATTGGTCTATAGCTAGCGTCAGATTATCGGCATCTGCTTGTGCCTGTTGCTGTATATGTTCGTATTGGGTTAATTCATTGATTATTTGGGCACATTCCTGCTGAATATGTTGCCGGCGAAGCTGCCCTTGGCTGGTACGTGCAATCAATTCTGTGGCCTGTGCTGAGGCAGCCTGCCAGCTTTGTTGTTGTTGTTTCAATTGATGCTGGCACTGTAATAGTTGAGCTTCTGTATTATCCAGATTTCGCTGTGCCAGCTGCATGGCTTCTTGTGCCTGTTGGCAGGGTTGTTCGATATCCACAAGGGCTTGTTGCAGTCCACGTAATTGCTGCTGCTGTTGCAATAAACTAGAGCCATTATCTTCAGCATATAAGGTAATGCTTATAGCATCTATGCAATGGCCTTCCGGAGTAACAATCAGTTGATGTGCCTCTAACTCCTTTTGCAGTAGTAAGGCTGCTTGCAGAGATTCAGCGCATATCACCTGCCGAAGCCAGAAATGCAATACTTCTTCAAAGGGTGATTCTACTTCAATATGCTGCAACAAGGCATCGCTGGCAACGGGTGATGTTTCGGATGGAGTGTTTAGATTGACCCATACCGAAGTGTGCTCAGTCTGGATATTGTCTAGCTGTAGCTGTTTACAGTAATGAGCCTGAATTTTATGACCCAGCGCTACACTGGTTGCATGCTGCCAGTGTGGTTCAACCTGCATATGCTGCCACAGCAAGGGAATATCAGTATGTTCTGACGCTGTCGTGTTGCTGTGCTCTGCTTTTGGCAACATTGCGGTAAGCGCTTCCACCTGAGCATTCAGTGTAAGTTGCTGTTTGTCCAACTGGCGATACTGTTGTTGAGCCAGTGCCAGTGCTTGCTGGGCATTGTCTCGCTGCTGCTCAAACTGCAGCAGGTTTTCCTCCAGTGTTGCTACTACCTGTTCCAGTTCAGATGCACTGTCCCGCGTTTTTTCCATCTCTTCTTCAGAGGGTAAGGCTAACTGCGCCAGCTCTGTTTCCAGCCGCTGCTGACGTTGTTGTAACTGCGTAATACTGCTGCTCGCATGCTGGTGTTGCTGTTGTTTAATTGCCAGTTCACGCTCCAGCCGCGCCAGCTCATTCTGTTGATTCTGGCGTGTGCGTTCACCCAGATGTGCCAGCTCTTCGAGCTCTGGCATACGTGCTTCATGCTCGGCAGCTTGCATAGCCCATTCTTCGCGCACTATTTGCTGTTCTTCCAATTCACTATTGGCTGATTCGAGCTGCTCCTGCTGTTGCCGGTCTTCTTCATGCAATCGTTGCAGTTCTGATTGAGCCTGTGCTTGTTCTCGCGCCATGCGCTGTTGCCAGTCACGCCGGTGACGGATCTGTTCTTCCAGACGCGCCCACTGTTCGCGCAGACCGGCGCGTTGCATTTCTGCTTCGCGTACCTGTTGCTGTTGCTGCTGTTCCTGTTCGCGCAATTGCTGTAGGTTTTCTTCAAGTGTCTCAAGATGCTGTTGAAGCGTTTCCTGAGCATTGTCATGCTGTTGATACATTGTAGTAGCATCATCAGCTTGAGCCAGTGCCTGTTGCCATTGGCTGTAATCAAATAAATCCTGTTTACCCGCTATCTGTTCTTTTAGTTCCTGATAGCGTTGTGCTGTATTTGCCTGTCGTTGTAATTTTTCTACCTGCCTGTCTAGCTCACTTTGTAAATCCGCCAGTCGTTGCAGGTGTTCGCGTGTGTCTGCCAGTCTGTTTTCTGTTTCGCGGCGGCGTTCCTTGTACTTGGAAACCCCTGCCGCTTCTTCAATATGCGCTCTAAGTTCTTCCGGCCTTGCTTCGATTATGCGTGAAATCATCCCTTGTTCTATCACTGCATAGCCACGAGCTCCAACCCCTGTACCTAAAAATAAATCTGTAATATCGCGTCGGCGTACTACTTGATTATTAATATAATAGGTAGACTCACCTTGCCTTGTGAGCTGGCGTTTTATTGCCACCTCACCATATTGTCCCCATGCACCCTGAAGCTGGCCGTCACTATTGTCAAATACCAGTTCCACGCTGGCGCGCGGGGCGGGGCGGCGGGTATTGGCACCATTAAAAATCACGTCTTGCATGCTTTCACCGCGCAGCTGTCTGGCCGATGCTTCGCCCAGCACCCAGCGTACGGCATCAATCACATTGCTTTTTCCACAACCATTTGGCCCGATTACAGCCACCAGCTTTCCTGGTACGGCAATCGTAGTGGGATCAACAAAAGATTTAAAACCGGAAAGTTTGATATGGGTTAGACGCATAGCAACAATAAAGCAGGCAAATAGCCACAAAATTGGCTATTTTAGCTGGTTTTAAACAAAAAGACAGTTTTAGTTACTTCAAATACCTGTTTATAATATTTTAATCAAAAATGCGATACCGTATTAGTTTTACGACTTTATACAGCCACGCTTATCCAAACCATCAATAATGGCACAATTAGGTGAATCATTACCTTTACAACGGTTATACCAGCTTTCCAATGTATCTTTCATATTATTCAAATCTGATATTTTTTTATTCAAGCGCTGGATATGTTCACCTACCAGAGATTTCACATCCGCACTGGCACGCAGTGGATCATTGCGTAAGGCCAGCAGCTCAGCAATCTGTGCCAGTGAAAAATCCACTTCACGTGCATGGCGGATAAAACTCAATGTAGCAATATCTACATCACTGTAATCGCGATAGCCATTACTTTGTCGCTGTGGCCGAATTAAGCCAGCGGCTTCGTAATCACGTATTGTTTTGCTAGACAAGCCGGATAATTTTTCTGCTGTACTGATATTCATAGCAAATTAATAAAATGGGTAAACCGGAATAAAACTTGACTTTATCACAGGGTTAAGGTTTAAGCTTTACTAAAATACTTTTTATAGACCCACTTTATATGGAGACAATCATGCAAATGGTTCAGTTTAAAATTGACGGAATGACGTGTGAAGGCTGTGCCAGAAGTGTTACTTCAGCACTACAAGGCAGCCCTGGCGTAGAAACCGTAGCCGTTAACTTTGCTACAGGTCTTGCCGATGTAGGCTTTAATGAAAGCCTTACCAATATTGATACCCTAAAAGCTGCGGTAGAAGCGGCCGGTTTTGATGTTGTTTAATTTTTAAATTCAGCGGTTGGGCAAATAAAGGTTAATACCATGGAAGAAAACTTGCTTACAAAAAGTTCTCAAACAACCTCAGCGCGTTTTGCCATTGAGGGTATGGATTGCCAGGCTTGTGCCAACCGCATAGAAAAAGTACTGCGTCGGCAGCAGGGTATACAGACTGCTGATGTTAATTTTGCCAGTGATGAATTACAAACCCGCTTTGACAGCAAGCTGCTGAGCACAGAAGATATTGTTCAAATGGTGGCTAAAACTGGTTTCAAAGCAACCCCTGCCAGTGAAAGCAGTTTCAATGCACTGGCCGAGGCTGATTCCAGTAAACATACCGGTATAGCGTGGCGGTTGGCCATAATCTGGCTCATTGCCATCCCCTTTATCATCGGCATGCTTGGCATGTTGATAGGGAAGCATTGGATGCTGCCGCCGCTGTGGCAGTTTATCCTTGCCACCATTATCCAGCTTGGCTTTGCTTGGCCATTTTACACCAGTGCCATCAAATCCTTGCAAGGCGGCGTGGCCAATATGGACGTACTGGTGTCCTTAGGTACTCTAGCCATCTGGTTGTACTCCAGCATTATGCTCTTTAACCATCAGAACCATGCCCACCAATATATCTATTTTGAAGCCAGTGTAATGGTGATAGCTTTTGTCTCACTGGGAAAATATCTTGAACAACGTACCAAAAAACAGAGTCTCAACAGCATGAGCTTGTTATTGCAGCTTACGCCGAAAATGGTACGCAAGCAGACAGAAAACGGCTGGCAAGAAGTTCCCTTAAGCCAGATACAAACGGGTGACATTCTACAAACCAATGCCGGTAATCGCATTGCTGCCGATGGCCTCGTGCACAGTGGTGAAGCGTGGTGTGACGAAAGTTATCTTACCGGCGAATCCAAACCCTTATTAAAACAAACCGGAGACAAAGTCCTTGCTGGTGCTCTTATCAGCAATGGCAGCATCACTTATCAGGCACAGACCCTAGGCAGCCAGACCCTGCTGGGCGACATGATGCAGGCGCTGGCACAAGCTCAAGGAAGCAAAGCACCAATTGCACGGCTGGCAGACAAAGTATCCATGGTATTTGTTCCTACTGTAGTTGCCATAGCTGTATTAACCTTTCTATTAAATTGGTGGCTGGGGAATGGTATCAACGAAGCTGTTACCCGCGGTGTGGCAGTATTGGTTATCGCTTGCCCATGTGCGCTGGGGCTGGCTACACCCGCAGCTATGATGGTGGGCATGGGGCGTTCTGCCCGCTATGGTGTCTGGTTTAAAGATGCCGCCGCACTCGAACGTACCAGTCAGGTAGACACCGTTGTGCTGGATAAAACCGGTACCTTAACCAGCGGCCAACCGCAAATAGTTGCGCAATGGCAGGCGCCAGAAAGTAAATACAGCCAACAAAAAATACTGCAACTGGCTGCAGCCGTAGAAGAGCTCACTACCCATCCACTGGCACAGGCCATCATAAAAGCAGCACAACAGCAACAATTAACCCCATTAACCGCTACCAACAGCCACAGCGATATCGGGCAGGGCACACTGGCACAGGTAGAAAATTATGGCACAATCAAAGTGGGCAATCCCACTTATTGCAGCTTTAACATCCCAGAAGAATTAAAACAACAAGAAATCTGGCGGATAGCCAGCATTGTAGTCGTAGCTATCAACGATAAACTAGAAGGTGCCTTTGCTATAGCCGATGCACTTAAAAAGGATACCGTTCAAGCTATTCAGCGCCTAAAACAACAACATATTGACATTTATATTATGAGCGGCGACCAGCACAGCGTCGTAGAATACATTGTTAAGCAGCTGGGTATCAATCATTATCATGCAGAAATGAATCCCCGCGCGAAAGCCGAAGCAGTTCGCCAACTTATGCAACAGGGAAATGTAGTAGCCATGGTAGGCGATGGTATAAACGATGCGCCCGCATTAGCTGCCGCCGATGTAAGCTTTGCCATGTATGGCGGTGCTGATGTAGCCACTAATACTGCTTCAGCTACGCTAATGCGCCACTCTGTTACACAGGTAGCCGATGCGCTGGCTTTAGCTCATGCTACCGTGCGCGTCGTCAAACAGAATCTGTTTTTTGCCTTTTTCTACAATATACTTGGCATTCCGCTAGCCGCTATCGGCTTGCTTAGCCCTGTGATTGCGGGTGCAGCCATGGCCATGAGTTCCATCTCGGTATTGCTAAATGCTTTACGCTTGAAAAAAAGCGGGCTGGAATAAATATTTTATTTATTGAGTAAAGTTATTTTCTAGCTTAACTCTATCTATATATTTTACATTCGCAATTCTGATTCCAGCTTAATTTTTCTTATTTTTCTAAGATTTTTGTGAAAATTTTTAAAAATATAACTAATTAGCACAATTTTCCAGTAGCGCTGCTATTTATGACATAACATCTTGTTGATATGTTTTTGGCATAAATATTTTTTTTCTAAACTAATCAATACTGAGATGATATAAAAGTAAATCAACAAAAGTACTCAATATTCTGCTAATCATACAATAATATAGCTTTTTTTATACCAAATAAGCATATCATTTTAGAATTAATTTCATTTTGATATTTATCACTAAATTTAATTTCATCTAGATAAATCCAAGCCAAAAATATCTTGGATTGAATTAGAATAGGATGAAAAATAAATCAGAAAAATACTGATTTTCGAATTTAGAATGTTACATAACCATAGAGGGGTAATCTGATGGCAAACTTACTGACAGAAAGTTGTTGCGGTGCTTCTGGGTTAATATTAGATCTTCTTTACGAAACTGCAAGTAATCATATCAAGTCCCAATCTCGTCTGTTAACTCCAGGCGAAATGAGTATGGTAACCTCTGTTTTTAAAAGTGCCATAGTATTATCACAAGTACGAGTTCGGGATGGCATCTTGCTGCCGCATCAAGGTAAATATGCGATCACACCATTTGGTGGAATATACTGGCCGCATGAATATTATTCAAGAGATTATTCCATAGAACCGATTAGAAGAAAACATTTTTTTATGCATGAAATGACCCATGTTTGGCAATATCAGATGGGCATGCAGGTAGCCTTGCGTGGCGCATTCAGTTTAATCGCAAATTACGAATATGGGTTGAAAGAAGGCAAACTATTATCTAATTACGGTATGGAGCAGCAGGCTTCCATTATTGCAGATTATTATGCTTTGAAAAATTATGGTTTTAATGTATGGAAAGAAATTACAAACGAAGAGTTTAAAGATAGTTATCCGAAAAGTATACAACTTGTACAAAAATACTGGCTTAAAATGTATGAAGATAATTTATGCTTATTTCTAAAAAATCCTAAAGATAAAAAAGCAATATTTGGATGAATCAGAATTTTTACCAAATAGAAAATGAAAATGATCATAAAATACAATTAGTAATGAATTTGTCTACCAGAATAAGATTTATCTTTGCAGTTTGATATTTTTAACCTATATTTCAATCATTAACTGTTAACTAGAAGGCTTTCAAGTCTATTTTTATTCGAAAATCAATAAGGAATAAAGTATGAAGAGGTTGATAACAAAATATCCATGCAGGGGATTAATTATGTTTCTAGTAATCCTGATTACAGGTTGTATAAGGCCTTATACCCCGGATATTGTATTAAAAAAAGATGGCCAACCTTGCATAAGTATCCCCTCGAATGAAGATTTTTTCCGTCGCCAAAAAGAATTTAATATTTTAGGCTTAGATGTCTATCAAACTGGAGTAGGGGAACTCTGGAGCAAAAATTTTTTAGATTCTAAAAATTATTATTATGTAAAGAACCAACAATGTTTATATTTCAATTATAAATTCCAGACTAATATTTTATATGATATTGGTTTTTTTTCTACAGAAAAAGGGGATGAAGAAAATAGAAAATCTACAAAGAAAGTGTGGATGAGGTATATGCGAATAATAAAAAAATCAGATGGAACGTTGCAATTATTATTAGACGAAGAGGCTCGTGATTATTCTTGATTTTGATTGAAGCTATACAGCACATTATCTGGATGATATTTATTAGGACACAAGGAGAATGAATAAAAATCTTTTTCGCATTTTGCCAATAGTCCTTACAATAACTTTGATAACAGGTTGCATATTGCACAACAATGTATTTTATACGCCCGAAATTGAATTAAAAAAGGATGGACAACCATGTATCAGTATACCCGCAAATGAAGATTTTTTCCGACGAAAAAAAGAATTTGATATTTCATATTTATATGTTTATCAAGTAGGAGTAGGAGAACTTTGGAGTAAAAATTATTTTCATTCTGCAAAACCCTATTATGTTCAAAATGATCAATGCCTGATTTTTAATTATCATTTTCAGAATAATATTCCCTACCATATAGGTTTTTTTTCAAATGAGAAAGGCAATGAAGAAAATAATAAATCTACTGATAAAGAATGGATGAGATATATGCAAATCATAAAAAAACCAGATGGAACGTTGCAATTATTATTAGACGCTGAGGCACGTGATTATTCTTGATTTTGGTTGAAGCAATATAGCACATTACCTGTATGAAATTCATAGGGACACAAGGAGAATGAATAAAAAACTTTTTCGAATTTTGCCAGTATTTCTTCCAGCAGCCTTGATAACAGGTTGCATATTGCATCGTAATGTATTTCATACGCCAGATATAGTATTAACAAAAGATGGCCAGCCCTGCATTAGTATTCCAGAGAATGAAGATTTTTTCAGGCAAATAAAAGAATTTCATATTTTAAATTCAGATGTCCATCAAGCTGGAGTGGGAGAACTCTGGAGCCAAGATTATTCAGATTCTGCAAAACTGTATTATGTCAAAAATCAGCAATGCATAAATTTTAATTTCCATTTTCAAACTAATATTCCGTATTCCATTGGTTTCACCTCTGAAGAAATGAAAAATAATAAATCGCAGAAATCAACACAGAAAGATTGGATAAGATATATGCGTATCATAAGAAATAAGGATAATTCACTACAATTATTACTTGATGAAAAAGCTCGGAATGATATTTGATTGTATTCAGGGAAAAGTAAGTTGTTTTTTATCCTAAAAATGTCTTTCCTGAATAAGCATTGTTTAACTCAAAGCCTTATACATAAATAAGGGACGGGAAAAAAAATAATGGCTCAGCTAAGCAATATTGTGGTTATAGCAAGTAGTGGCTAATGGGGCAGAACATAAACCAAACAGAGTAAAAGGAAAAGGGAATTTTAGTGAAAAAACCAATAGAAAGCGGAATTACATAGCTGTAGATGGCCGTGAAAGCGCGGTTATAGTTACGCAGGATCATCTTGCAATTATGGGTAAAGAAACTGGCTTTTTCAGCCTGTCTGAGGCGAGGACAGGGCAGAGTGTGGTGCCGATTGGGAAAATTGGTTGTATAACTAAAAATATCAGCAGAATCCTATACCATAGCGTGAACAGCTTATTGACATATCAATAATTAACCAGCAAAAAAACTTTGCTGCGTTCAATAGCGCAGCCAGCTTTGACAGGCTGATTAGTATGACAGACAACACCGCCAATAATTTTATTGAGCGGTTATTGTCTGAATCCCGTGCCAGTGGTGTGCTTTAAACAGTGAACCATGGCAAATAGGTTTTCTGCCTACGGTTCATACTGCCTGTCAGTCAATTTGTCTTATGCTTGTCAGTATGGAAGTAGGCTTTCTCAAAGTTATTATGAAAGGCTACCAACATGAAAGCAATTCAGCAGCTTATCCCATGCAGTGAATATCTGCTTCTGTCTTCCCTTCTTTCATCACAACCAGTTGCTCGGTATGCGGGTAAATTGAAAATCTATTGCGCTGTAAAAGGAACAGTAACAAGCCGCCAATCAGGTGAACACCACTTTCAAACCAGCAATCTTGGCGGAGGTGTACAATGACGCAGCAACAATATATCGACGCCAGCCTAAGCAATAGCCCCGCCTTACTGCTTGAACAGGCTAGTGAGCTGGCCATTATTCAAGACAAAACCCAAACCCCCGCAGAAAAAGCTCTTATGCTCAAACAGCATGAGCTAAGTACCATCATCGAATACTGCCAGAGCACCAGCCGCAACATCGATTTTCTTATCAGCACCCTCGGCCAGCTTCAGCTCGAACGCCAGCAAATCAACAGCCAGAGCCTGCTGGTAGACAATCAAAATATGCTGCAATTCGCAGGTATACTTAGCATCTTGCTTTCCAGCCTGAAAACCAGTATTAATAGCATTGAAAGCAGCTGCAAAATGATTACTAGTTCTTATTGCTGATAAATTTATAGTAACAATTAACACGCTTATCGCTTTCACGGCTATAAGCGTTTTTTGGTACATTACAGTGTTAATTTGCTTAGCTAAATATTGTCTACGGCAAAAAAAGAAAAGTTGATTTTTAGCAAGAACCATAAAAATTGGTTTACTGGGGGTATAGAAATATGAATGAAGATGATATTACAAAGTTAACCGATTATCCTTTAATCGAAAAATTGGCGCAGGCTCTCTGGCAGCGTGATAAATTTGGACACGGAGTAGCGATTATGGTGGGCGCAGGTTTTAGTCGTTGCGCAGCTACCACTTACGATACTGATAAAAAACTACCTATTTGGCGAGATTTAGCCCAAAAACTGGCTGATGAATTGGGTGAAAGTGAGCATACCGACGCATTACGACTGGCGCAAATGTATCAAGATTATTTTGGGAAAGCGAGACTATATGATTTGTTAAAAAATGCAGTGGAAGATGAAATATGGGAGCCTGCTGAACTTTATGAACAATTATTATCTATGCCATGGTCAGAAGTTTTAACAACCAACTGGGATACTTTGCTGGAACGAGGGGCTAAAAATATACACGAACCCATATACGATATTGCGAGTAAACAAGAAGATATGGCTAGCTGTCATTCGCCCCGTATTGTTAAATTGCATGGCACAATTAATGTAAGCAGTGATTTGATATTCACGCAGGAAGATTATCGTTGTTATCCGAAAAAATATGGCATTTTCGTTAATTTTGTCCGGCAGGTATTTGTTGAAAATGAATTGTGTTTAATCGGCTTTTCCGGTGATGACCCGAACTTTTTACAATGGATTGGTTGGGTAAGAGATAATCTCCAATCTAATGCTCGTCGTATTTATCTGGTTGGTGCATTAAATCTTTCAGCAGCTAAAAGAAAATATTTAGAAAGCCTTAATGTGGCGCCTATCGATTTACATGGTTTAGTTGCTGATTTTGATGATAAAAATTTGCAACATAAAACAGTTATAAAATTATTTCTGAAAAAATTAGAAGAATTTAAATCGGAATATACATGGGATTGGAAACCAGCAGAGATAAATTCACATATAAATCTTTATAATTTATTCAATGAATCTACTAAAAAATTGGAAAGCGAGCAACAAATTCAAAATATATTACTCCCGCTTTTGAAGAAAGACAGAAAGTCATATCCGAACTGGTTGGTATGCCCATTTGAAAAGCGTTGGGGTATTATAAAAAATTTAGATACGTTGTCTATATTAGTTTATGAAATAAATAATATTAACAAAGAACTGCGTGATAAATTATTATATGAAATATTCTGGTTATACCAAGTAAGTTCTAAACCATTAGATGAAGAATATATAGATTTATTTTTAAGAATTTTTGATTCAGAGCAACTTTGCAAATTAACAATTAAGCAACAATTAGAAATTGCATTGTTTCTGCTTAAATATTCCAGATGGGCAGATAAAGATTCGAAATTACATAAAGATTTAGAAAAAATAAGCGCAAGGTTAAACAATAACATCCATAATTGGCCAGAATTGAAAACAGAATTGGCTTATCATCAGGCAATAGTTGCGCTTGATAAAATGGATTATTATATGATTGAAAAACAATTAGATAAAATATCTGAACTAGATCCAATCTGGAAACTTAGGAAAGCTTATTTATTAGTTGAACTAGCGGAATATCAAAAAAGTGCTAATCTGGTTAAGCAAGCAGTTTATGAATTATCTATAGGTTATCGTAATAATAAAAATTCAATATATTTTCTTTCCAGATTTGCTTGGGCTAAATACTTAGAGAGAATAATAAATTTTATTTTATACGATGAATATGTGAAAGTTTATGAGCAGAAGTTTACAATAAAGAAATGCAACCCCTATGATTTTCTGTTGTCGCTTGACAATGAAATTACTGACCATCTTGAAGAACAAAACAAAGAACAAAGGCAAACTAAAAAAACTCCTGCATTTGAATCTGGCCATTATATAGATAATTCAAATACAGTTTCAATTGCAACTAGCTTAAAAATTACTCCTTTTGCAACAGAAGTCTGGTTCGATTACCTCTGTAATACAGTTGGTTTACCATTTCGGTGGAAAAATTTTAATTTACTGAGTAAAGAAGCTTTTAAATTTTCGGAAATTTCTGAACTAGATAAACTCACGCGAATTGGTTTTATTGTTCGTTCAGTAAAAGATGAAAAAGCTAATGAAATTAATTCTATTTTAAGTCGTAACAAGATTGCACAAATGGATAGAAAAGAAGTGGATATATTGCTTGATTGTTTTCAAAAAGCAGTAAAGTATTGGTTGAATAAAGCACTCTCTAATAAAATTAAAGAAAATCAAAATGAAATAGAAATTCGTTTATCCATATATTTAGAATTTTTAGCAAGAATACAAATTCGAAATTCGATTAATAAAGCTAAAGAAACATTCAAATTGGCAATGGAAATCGGTTCTAAAGGAGTTAAAAAAACTAGAATTTTTAAATCTTTAAGCCATTTAATTTTGTATTCACTGCAATCCATACCTAAAAATAAGCACAGTGAGTTTTTGGTAGATATATTAAATTTTCCATTGGTAGATAATAATGATTATCCTAATGTAATTATATATTATCCGGGTACGCGCGATGGAAATATAAAGATTACTTATTTGATAAAAAATCTGATTAATACACTTGCAATTAAAAAAATTTCTTCTGAAACTGGGCAAAACATTTTATGCCGTTTGTTTCCATTAATTGAAAATAATTTCATAACTAAAGAGGAAAGAAAAGAATTAGTTGAAATTATATGTGGAAAAAATTTCGATTTTCAACATTTACCTAGTTCATATAAAAATCAATATATATATGTGAGCGTTTTACTGGCTTTATGTCCAGATAATAATCTGAATATAATTAAAAAATTAATAGCCGATAATATTTATTCATCACTTGAAAAAAATGATTTTAATGGTCAAAAATTAGCAATTATAAAAAATTTAGCTTTAAGGCCACTGAATAATATTTTGCCTACTCCAGAGCAAGCTGTTGATTATTTCGATAAGCTAGTTAGTTGGCGCTTTTCAGAGTCTAAAGACTTTAAATACTATCTAGATGATTATCATATAGAAAAAAATATTGCTAAATTTATTGGTTCGGTACTTTATACGGCAATAGTTCCAATGCTTCCTGATGAGGCTAAGAATCAAAGTCGATTTAATGCACTTTGTAAATATCTTTCAGAGGTAAAATTTGATGCGGCCGTTGTCGCATTAATACCCTTTGTTTTACATAATGGTGCTTGGAACGGAGAAGTTCAGAGAATAATTCGCAGTGGTCTAAGAAGTGAGAATATTCAATCAATTAGTTATTCTGCTAAGGCAATTTATGAATGGGGACGTGGGCTTAAATCAGATAAAAGTGTTATTCGGCCATTCATTGAAAAATTAATTTATATGATTGAACTAGGTTATTTTTTGGGATTAGTCGCTGTTTTAGCAATGGTTAATAAGATGCTTAATGACAATTGGTTAACTGCTAATGATATAAATAATTTAATTGAAAATTTACCAGAGTTATTTGAGAAAGCAGACTATATGAATTATGAAGAAGAAAATGAAGATGTAATCGTACTTTCAAATATACGAGCAGAATGTGTCAAATTAGCACGTGATATTCTGAAACAAAGAAATGAACCAATCCCAGCTTTACAAAATATTTTGGATAAAGCTAAAAACGATGCATTGCCAGAAGTTCGATTTGCGGAACAAGATGAATATTGTAAATAAATATCTTTTATGCATATTTATTTCAATGGTTAAGATTAATATTTTATAAAAATAAGGTTGCTCCATATTATATGCCAGCAACCTTGTTCTTTATTACTTACAACAACACTCGTTCAATTCCCCCATTGCTGGCTTTTTGCACAAATTCATCCTGCCAGTTTTCGCCTAGTATGTGTTTGGCCATTTCTATCACGACATAATCGGCTTTGATATTGGCATCGTCGGTATATCTGCTAAGCCCTTGCAGGCAGGCGGGGCAACTGGTGAGTATTTTTACTGGTTCGCCTTGAGGCAATTTGGCTTTGCCTTTTTCGATTTCTTCCAGTTTGCGGAAACGTACTTGTGTGGCGATATCGGGGCGGTTGACGGCAAACATGCCGGATTCACCGCAGCAGCGGTCGGACAAGGGTACGTTTTGTCCCATCAGTTCGTTAACTACTTTGATTGGCTGGGTGGTTTTGATAGGGGTATGGCAAGGGTCGTGATACAGGTATTGCTGACCTTTGATGCCATCGAGTTTCAGCCCTTTTTCCAACAAGTATTCGTGGATATCTAGTACGCGGCAGCCGGGGAAAATTTTGTCGAAATGGTAATCGCTGAGCTGGTCGTAGCAGGTGCCGCAGCTTACGACTACGGTTTTGATATCGAGATAGTTGAGGGTATTGGCCACGCGGTGGAAGAGGACGCGGTTGTCCATGGTGATTTTGTCACCTTTGTCTTTGTTGCCGCCGGCGGTCTGCGGATAGCCGCAACACAGGTAACCCGGAGGCAGTACGGTTTGTACGCCTACATGCCATAACATGGCTTGTGTGGCTAAGCCTATCTGGCTGAACAGGCGTTCGGAGCCGCAGCCGGGGAAGTAGAAAACGGCTTCGGTTTCTTCGCTTACTTGTGGGTTGCGAATAATTGGTACGGTGGTGCTGTCTTCGATATTAAGCAGGGCACGCGCTGTTTTAATCGGTACGTGGCGCGGCAGTGGCCGATTTATAAAATGAACAACTTGTTCGCGGATTTCGGGTTTGGCGGTGGTGGCACGCGGGGCGGTTTTCTGGCGTTTGAGCCAGCCTAGGCTGAAGTGTTTGCCCATTTCGTAGCCCCAGTTTTGCAGTCTAAAGCCGGTTTTGATTACGCCTGCGCGCAGGGCTTTGATGGTTCTGGGGTCTGTGGCGTTAAGAAAGGCCATGCCCATGTAGACAGTGGGGTTGAATTTTTTTTTGCCAGCTTTGCGCAGGTAGTTGCGCATGGCAACGGTTACGTCGCCAAAGTCGATTTTTACGGGGCACGGTTTGATGCAGCGGTGGCAGACGGTGCAATGGTCGGCTACGCTGTTGAGTTCATCAAAGTGTTTTAGAGAAACGCCGCGGCGGGTCTGTTCTTCGTACAGGAATGCCTCGGTAAGGAGTCCGACGCCAAGGATTTTGTTGCGCGGGGAGTAAAGCAGGTTGGCGCGCGGTACGTGGGTGCTGCACACGGGTTTGCATTTGCCGCAGCGCAGGCAGTCTTTGATAGAATGGGCAATTTGGCCGAGTTCGGACTGCTCCATGATTAGGGATTCTACGCCGAGCAATTCGAATGATGGGGTATAGGCTTTGTCGAGGTTGGCGCCGGGCATCAGTTTGCCACGGTTAAAGTGGCCATGTGGGTCTACTTGTTTTTTGTAGTCCCAGTAAGGCTGCATTTCGGCTGTGGTGAGGTAGTCGATTTTGGTGATGCCGATGCCGTGTTCGCCGGAAATTACGCCGTTAAGGCTGCGAGCCAGTGCCATGATGCGGTCTACGGCCTGATGCGCAGTTTGCAGCATGTCGTAGTCGTCGGAGTTTACTGGTATGTTGGTGTGGACGTTGCCGTCTCCGGCATGCATGTGCAGGGCAACGAATACGCGGCCGCGAATGATGTGGCGGTGGATTTCGTCGAGTTTTTCCAGTATGAGGGTGTCGGTTTTGCCGCTGAAGATTTCTGCCAGTGGCTGCATGATGTCGCGTTTAACGGAAACACGCAGGTGAAAGTCGCGCATGGCGATAAAGCAGCTTTGGTCTGAGACAGGTTCGTCGTTTTCGAGTTTCTGCGGAAATTGTTGCAGGTAGTCTGTCAGTGGGGCATCGAGATGGTTTAGCAGCCATGTCCAGCGACTCTGGATGCTGGTGACGTAATCCAGTGCATGTTGTTTACGTGAACCGAGCAATTCGGCGCTGGACAGGTCGGTGTCGAGTTTGTCTACGGGCAGTTTGGTTTGCAGGTAGTCGATGATGGCGGCGCACAAGGCCAGTTTGTTCTGGATGGACAGTTCGATGTTGATGCGTTCGATGCCGTCGGAGTAGCTGCCGAGCTGTTCTAATGGGATAACAACGTCTTCGTTGATTTTGAAGGCGTTGGTATGGCGGGCAATGGCGGCAGTGCGGGAGCGGTCGAGCCAGAATGTTTTGCGCGCTTCAGGGGTGACGGCGATAAAGCCTTCGCCACAGCGGGCATTGGCCAGCCGCACGATGTGGGCAGCGGCGGCTTGTACTTCGTTTTCATCGTCGGAGACGATGTCGGCCAGTAATACCATTTTCGGGCGGCCTTTGCCGGCTGCCTTGGTGGCGTAGCCAACGGCGCGGACGTAGCGCCAGTCGAGATGCTCCAGCCCCGCGAGTTTGACGGTTTTGTGGTTGAGCATGTAGTTGCGCACCTCGACGATGGAGGGGGTAGCGTTGGCTACGGTGCCAAAGAATTCCATGCACACGGTGCGGGTATATTTGGGCATGCGATGCAGGACGAAGGCGGCTGAGGTGATGATGCCGTCGGTGCCTTCTTTTTGTACGCCGGGTACGCCTGCAAGAAATTTGTCGGTAACGTCTTTACCGAGTCCGACTTTGCGGAATCGCTGGCCGGGCACTTCGAGGCGCTCGGTTTTGATGATGGAATAGCCATCGTTATCAAGGGTGTGGATGTCGAAGATGGCGGTGGTTTCGTCGTGGATTTTGCCGAAGTTGTGGCGCACGCGTTCGATTTTCAGCCACTGGCCTTGGGGGTTAACCATTTTCCACCATGCGAGGTTGTCAAGGGTGGTGCCCCATAATACGGCTTTTTTTCCGCCGGCGTTCATGGCTACGTTGCCGCCGATACAGCAGGCATCGGCTGAGGTGGGGTCGACGGCAAATACCCAGCCGGCTGCTGTGGCGGCTTCTTCTATACGGCGGGTAACGACGCCAGCACCACAGGTGATAACGGGGTGGGTGCCTTCGAGTCCAGGTAATGCTTGTAAGGCTACAGGGCTGTACTGGTCGAGTTTTTCTGTGTTGATAACGGCGCTCATGGCGTCCATGGGGATGGCACCGCCGGTGTAGCCGGTACCGCCGCCGCGCGGGATAATGGTTAGTTCAAGCTCTATCAGGGCGCGAACCAGCGGGGCAACTTCTTTTTCGTGGTCTGGGTTGATGACAACGAAAGGGTATTCGATGCGCCAGTCGGTGGCATCGGTAACGTGTGTCACGCGTGCCAGACCATCAAACATGATGTTGTCTTTATGAGTGATTTTGCGCAGACGGTTAAATACTTGTTCGCGTTTGCTGCGGGTTTTGCCGAAGCTGCTGTCAAAATCGTTGATGGCCTGTTCGGTGCTCTCTATGAGCTGGGCAACCTGCTGGTTGTTATCGCGCCGTTTTTGAATTTCGTTTAGGCGGTGATGCATTTCTTTGACCAGTGCCTGTTGACGGTGCTGATGTTCGAGTAAGTCGTCGATAAGGTAGGGGTTGCGAATTACTGCCCAGATGTCACCCAGTATTTCAAACAGCATGCGTGCAGAGCGACCTGTGCGTCTTTGTTCGCGCAGTTGTTGCAATAATTCCCACGACTGGCTACCTAGAAGACGGATAACTATTTCTCGGTCTGAAAAGGAGGTGTAGTTATAGGGAATTTCGCGTATGCGCTGATTGGTCTGTGTGCTCATTAAATGTGTTCCGTTCCGCTCTGCTGGCGTTAAATTAATGAATCTGTAAACGGGTTATTTTAACTGATTTACGCTGTATTTCGTATTTTTGTCTGCTGACAATTTAGGTGAAAACGAAATGTGTGGCAATGGAAAAATCTGACGGTGTAATGGGATTTTGTTTCATGTATAAGTTGTCAGTCTGGTTTGCTATGGTATTGTTTTTATATATTTTCAGCTTATAAACAATATTATTGTTGTTTATTTGTCGTATTTTGATTTTATTATTTTTTGAAATTTCTGATATTTTGTCATTTCATTAAAAAGCCCTTTAATTTGAATTAAAGGGCTTTGGCATTTATTGGTTTTGCACAGGAGGTAGCTGTGTGACCGGTTTTTGATAGGCTGGGTGATAGGGGCCATAAAGAATACCATCTGTCCTGCCGGCAGAAAGCAGGTTTGCTTCAACATTTCCGGCTAGGTCAAAAGCAGTGTCTTTTACTTTGTCTTTAATCTGAGATATTAAAGCAGATGTGACTGCGCTTAGAAAACCCTGATTTCCGTTATCATTGGAGTTAACGGTAATTTTTTTTGCACCTGTCCAAATGATATCACCGGTTTTGGCATCAACTAATTTAGCTGAAACGCTTACTGTAGTAGTGCTGTTGATCACTTGATATTTGGTACCGTAATCATCTATATCCATATATAGGATAGCATCTGGATTATAGACTTGACGAATTTTCTTCAAATCAACAGCCTGTATTTCTGCACCGTCATTTAATCCGTTTTCTTTAAATGTCTCATTGACCAAAACGACTGGAAATACATAGTAGCCAGATTCTGCCAATGGTCTGGTTGATTGAGCTAAGACAGCATTGGGTGCTTTTACTTCTACTGATGAGCTAGTTGGCTGTACTATCAGTATAGAACGGGGGTTAGTGCGCTGAAATTTGCTGTAATCGTAGGGCTGTTTCTGTGCAGTGGTGCCACATGCTGAAAGTATGGTGGCTACAGACAAGGGTAATAATAGTTTGATTAGTCGCATTATGATTTTACTCCGGCTACATTTTTGAGCAGAAAGTTCATGTAGGCGGTTGATTCAGGAAACGCTTGTTTTTCCATTTCAAACTGAGTCTTGGCTCCGGCTAAATTACCTACTTTGGCATAAAGCATGCCCAAATGTGCATGGGTACCGGGGGCAGCTTTAGCCTGATTGCTTTGTGCATCAAGGAAATATTTTTCCATGTTGGCTATTTGTTCCTGAGGAGTCAGGGCATTATTAAGGGTCTGATATTGCTGTTTGTTGAAATCTCCCCAGTAATAAAGTGTGCGAGCTGGCTGATTGTTCTGAGCACACGCAGCCAATAACAAGGCAGCTATGGCCGTTGTTAAGATATGTTTCATTTTTGTTTTACCTAATATTTATATTTAAGGTTGAGGATTCCATTGTCCTTTATCTATACCGCGTACTAGATTATTAACTGCTTCGCGAATAGCCAGATCCAAAACTTTTCCATTTAATGTGGCGTCGTAGCCTGCATGGCCACCGGTACCAAGTATTTCTCGTGAAGAAAGTTTGAATTCACCAGCACCTTGACTTGAGAAGACAATTTCGGAGGATTGAACGTCTACGATGCTCAGTGTAACTTTGGCATAGGCTACTTGTGTTTTACCCTGTCCTAGTATGCCAAATAGTTGCTGATCACCAATATTTCTGCGACCGAATTCAGTTATGGCTCCAGTTACTACGTAGCGCGCACCCTTAATTTTCTGATTCATTCCTTTGAAATTTGCTTCGTTTTTGATTTCATCCATGTTGCCACGGTCAAGAACTGAAAAACGTCCGGTTTGCTGCAAATCTGCCATTAAGATGGTTTTAGCCTGGCTGGTCAATTGGTCTGTACTGTTACTGAAAATGCCCCCGCCCATATTGCCACGGCTATCAAATTTACCCACTGCCAATGGAGCTTTTATACCATTGTATGCCTGCTGATAGGTTTCTATTTTAGGTACATTTAAAACTTGTGAGCTTTCGGTGGCACAGGCTGATAATAAAAATGCGCTTAATAAGGTTAAATAAAATTTATTCATGGTTATTTATGTTAAATTAATTTGGGCAAAGTATATAGAGACTGTTTTTTTATGTCAAAATTATATTAGTTGAAATCTGAAGTAAATTTTATTACTAGATTTCTCTATTAATTTTAGTATCAGAATTTTTCCTGTGGGCTCAGGTAGCGCCATTGGCCGGGGGGAAGGGCACCAAGTTTGATTCTGCCCATGCGGACGCGTTTTAGTCCAATCACTTTCAGGCCCACAAGTTCACACATGCGTCGTATCTGGCGTTTTTTACCTTGTTTCAAGATAAATTTCAATTGATCCTGATTCTGCCAGTTTACTTTGGCCGGCCGCAATTTTTCACCATCCAAACTAAGACCGTGGTTCAGTAGTGCCAAGCCTTTATCATCTAAACGCCCGCTGACGCGTACTAAATATTCTTTTTCTATGCCACTGTTTTCACCTATTAGCTGTTTGGCAATTCGCCCATCCTGAGTGAGGACAAGTAATCCAACAGAGTCGATGTCCAGCCGGCCGGCCGGTGCCAAATGGCGTGTATGGGTAGCCTGAAAGTGAATGGGGCTTTTGTCTTCCAGCCAATGATTGGTTTCGGTAATCAGTTCGACGGCTGCTCGATAGCCTTTTTCAGGTTGCGCACTAACATAGCCAACAGGCTTATTTAAGAGGATGGTGACGCGTTCGGCTTGTTGGCGGTGTGCCTGCCGGTTGAGGTCGATGCGGTCTGAGTCTAGTACTTTCTGTCCGAGTACAGCTGTAACGCCATTGACTTTTACCCAGCCCTGTTCAATATAGCTGTCAGCTTCACGGCGTGAGCATAAGCCCAATTGTGCCATGCGTTTGGACAGACGTTGTACTTCGTACTGTTCGGTTGTCATGCTTTGTGCTCTTTATTTCGATTAGAACCGGCTACCATGTCCAGCAGGAATAGGCGGCAATCCAGATTGCCATTGAAAAGCGGAATCTTGCGTTTGGGCGACAGGCGCATTAGTTTGGGCATATCTCGATCGGCACTGAACATACCAATCAGCCAGCCGGCAAAATGTTGTTTCAACCAGCTTCCCATTTGAGGGTATAAAGCGTGTAGTAACTGGATTTCAGACAAGCGCACACCGTAGGGGGGATTGCTGAGCATAATACCGTTGGTACCATTGGGGCGGGTATCCAGCGCATCGGCAGTCTGCCACTGGATATACTGTTCTACTTCGGCATAACGAGCATTATTTTGAGCTAGTACAATCAGTTTCCCCTCAATATCTGCACCAGAAATCGGTGCTTGGGGCTGGCATTTTGCGGATAATGCGTTACGGCGCAGCAGCTGCCATAAGTTGGCATCGTAATTGAGCAGATGTTCAAATCCGAAAGCACGCTCTAGGCCGGGGGCGCTGTTGCTGGCTATCAATGCTGCTTCTATGGCGAGGGTGCCGCTGCCGCAGAATGGATCCATAAAAGGCTGACTGCCGTTGTAGCCTGCCAATAACAGCAGTCCAGCGGCCAGATTTTCGCGTAATGGTGCTTCTCCAGTGTCGCTGCGGTAGCCGCGTTTGAATAAGGCTTCACCACTAGTATCCAGATAAATGGATAGTTCGTTTTTTTCGATAAAAACATGAATGCGAATATCAGGCTGAAATTTTTCCACGCTGGGTCGACTGCCGTTTTGCTCGCGAAAAACGTCGCAAAGGGCGTCTTTTACTTTGAGGGCAGCAAAGTTCAGGCTGTTGATTTGCGCCTGTTTGCCTTCGATATGTATTTTGAAGGTTTTTTTAACGTCAAACCATTTGGTCCAGTCGACTTTTTTTGCTTGTTGGTAAATATCGTTTTCGTTGCGAAAATGGCCGCTACTAAGGCGAATGAGTACACGGCTGGCTACGCGACTATGCAGATTGATGCAGTAGACTGTGGCTAAATCGCCGTTAACGGCTACACCGCCATCGCGAGGGTGAATCTGTTCGCAGCCCAGCTTCACCAGTTCCTGATTTAATATGGTTTCCAGTCCGCGCGGGCAGCTTACAAATAAAGAATAAGAATTCATGCAATACTTTATAAAGAAAAAATGATTATGCTTGTTTTGATCAAGCATGTCTGAATGGTGTGATTGTAATATTGAAGTCATGTATTGACTATGGTTTAAACAGGCTGATACGCAAATTTGAGTGATTAAGTGTGAAACTGTATAGTGAATAAAGCCAATTGGTTTGCTGCAAAACAAAAGCACGATCGTGCTGATTTTAGGCTGGTTGAGCTGTGTGAATTTTCACAAGTATATGGATAGTGTACCTAAAGTAATTAAAATTTATTACGAAATCCAGATAATATGATATTTAAATATAAAATTATTCGAGTAATAAATTAAAATTTCGTTTACTGATTGATTGAATGAATCAATACATTGATACATTTATAAGCATGCCTTCTATCCATTTTCCTAAGCTATAAACTTTGGATACTTAATTTGAAATATTGTGGTACTTGTTTTGATTCAGTATTTTCTCTTACCGGATTAGATACATATTTGAAAATAAAATTTTGATAATACTTATAATTTTGGTAACAATCTTCAATTAGTCTTTACCAGAACTTAAAGGGATTAGTCCGATTGAAGGGTGTTTTATAAAATGAGGTTTTTAGTTGTTATAAATGCTGATAGCTTTTTTCGTGATTAATCAGCCATTGTTTGCGTTCTAATCCACCGCTATATCCGGTTAACTGGCCGTTGGAACCAATTACTCTGTGGCAAGGAATGATGATGGCAATCCGATTCAAGCCATTTGCATTGGCTACTGCTCTGACTGCATTAGGATGGTTTAGTTTTTCGGCTTGCTGTTTGTAAGTATATAGTTCGCCAAAGGGGATGGTTTGTAAACATGCCCAAACGGATTGCTGAAATGGTGTCCCCGA
The DNA here is from genome assembly GCF_026535815.1 of Snodgrassella sp. B3088. Lineage (NCBI taxonomy): Bacteria > Pseudomonadati > Pseudomonadota > Betaproteobacteria > Neisseriales > Neisseriaceae > Snodgrassella > Snodgrassella sp. B3088. Next base: position 3,272 of record NZ_JAFNPG010000004.1, on the reverse strand, counting down.
GGTATGCAGGGCGACGGTAAAATTTTTTCTTTTTCCTTGAAAGTATTGCTCAATTTCTGCTCTGGCTTGTTGGATATGATTATTTACGCCAAATATGATTGTTCCATTTAGTAATTTTTGTAATTGCTGAAACTCCGTCTCTAACATTCGCCGGTCTACAAATTCCAGCAGACAAATACCTTGCTGCGTGGCGCATATAAACATTGGGCCTATGGGTGTGGATAAACGGTTAATCAGGATAATATTGTTTTCAGCATGGTTGGAGGGGGCATTTTGAACAAATTTTTTATATGTATAGCCAAAACCACTAAGTGATTCATAACCATGGTCGAATGCTGTATCCGTTATTTTTTTGCCGCTTTTCAATTCTTGATAAGCTTGATTGATTCTGTACATACGTTGATAGGTCTGATAAGTAATGCCGTAATTTTTTTTGAACCAACGCCTAACGATTTCCGGACTGATATGATGCTCTCTTAGTACCGAGTCGGATATCTTTATCTTGGGATTTTGGCTAATCATTTTGATTGCTTTGAATATTTGCTCAGGCGCTTCATCTGCATTTTCGGTAGGCCGGCAGATTTTACATGGCCTATAACCCGCATTCAGGGCTTCTTTTACGCTTTGATAAAATACGGTATTTTCAAATTTCGGTTTTCTCGCTCTGCAAGTAGAAATACAAAATATTGAAGTTGTTTTCACCCCTACAAAGAAAATACCAACATATGCGGGATCTTTTGCAAGTAAAGCCTGATAGTATTTCTGAATAATGTTTTTGTCTGTTATGGGCATGTTTTAGCTACCTGGATTTTTCTGACTTAGTTTTTGTGGCTTTGCTGGGCAATCGATAATGTGTTGATTATTAAATCTGATGAAATGATGTTAATGAAAAATTTGTATCAGTCACAACCGAAAATTTGATGACTATTTAAATACGAAGAATAATATTGCTGCTAGCTTGGGAGCTGGTAAATGAATTTCGATGAAAATCTTTCATCAAAAATAATTAAAATATAAAAAGAAACTGAGATGCGTTAGATTAATTTATTGTCGAATTTTCAGTTAATAGAATAGTTATGAATTTGAATTTCATAAATATTTTTGTGAAGTGTTAATATCAACAATAAGTTTAATTTTTCTAATCTTTATATAAATTATTTCGATTAATTGATTTACAGGCAAATTCGTTCTAATTGTTCAATTTCCGATTGATACCGATTTTCTTGAATTTTATTGAAACCAGAAAGTTTATCAAAAAAATATAATGCATGTTCAGACATGGCTTTTATAAAATATTTTTTATTTATTAAAACTTCAACTTTCAAATTACTATTAACACTAACCAGTACATCATTTCCTATCGGTTTTAGTTTTATTTCAATTGGTTGGCTCTCGAAATGTATTTTAAATTCGTTATTGTTTTTTATCTGCTCCAATCCTTCAACTAAATTAGCCCATAGTTTATCAATATAATCACACATATTATATTTCAATAAAATAACACGGTTTATATTCAGATGTATGCTGCCCTCAATATTATTTACATCTTTAATATCATAATGATATGCTAAAAAATTCATAAATTGATCATGACCTATTTTTATAAAAGTATTTATTTCAATCACTATTAATTCCCTTTTTGGATTTGGTAAAAATTGTTTTATATAAAGTTTGTAAATCTTAGCATATACTTTTCAATTCAATATTATAAATTTCTATGATTTATTTTTTGATTATTAAGATTTCTCAAAAGATCATTTATAGACGTTTCAGAAATAAAAGAAGCTCTTTTTGGTTTATGCAGATACAAATTAAACCCACCCAGCAGTCCAATCGGGNTCTGCCTATATCCGGGTCATAATACCTGAAAGTATTGTAATGTAAGCCCGTTTCTCTGTCTAAATACTGTCCCTGATACCTCAGGTTCTGTTGTATCTGGCTGTGTTCGATTTCCTGTATCGGCTTGCCCCACAGCTGATAACTGCACGCCCATACAATGTGACCGTCTTCATCAGTAAGTTCTTCCGAGGCGCCATTAACATCGGTGTGGTAGTACAGCACTTTTGTTTTGTATTGAGAATTTTTATCGATGCTTACCAAAAACTTGGAAAACTAAATCTATATAGATATTTATTTTATAGAGAAATTTTGGACTATTTTCTTTTATTAATCTTAGCAGTCTACATTTAGTAAGTCGTTTTAAAATTATCGCTACAGTTTATTAATTTAGTTATTTATATGAAATATATTCACATTCTATTTCGTTGAAATCATAATCTATTCGAATTTGAAATGATAAGTTGTGGGGAATAATTCTTATTTCATCAGAAATTAATTTATCAAAATCATATTCTTCAGCAATCTCATTCATGACAATATATGCTCCACAATACTTCCATTCTGTATCAATCAATAAATAAAAAAACTGATTATTCATTTTCGATTGAATAAAAGCAATGACTTCTTTATAAGAGCAATTATATTTTTTTTTACTCCAAAAAATTTTTTTGCAATTAATTTTGTCAATCAAAATATCAGTTTCTTCTAAACTAAGAAAATTGTTAATAACAACGTCTTTATTTGTAAATTTGCTAATTTTGCTAAAATAACTGTCTTTATATATTTTTCCTTGCGCCTTTCTATATAATAATTCACGTTTATTATGAAGTAATTGGCGCTTATTTTCAGAAAATTTCATTTACATTTTTCCTTTACTATTACATATATTACTTGATTTCAAATAGTATGCTTTACCTTTTCCATTACGCAATTGAGGTCTTTTATACCTATTATGTATAGGTTCTCCTCTATCATTCATTTTAACCTGTCCTGCTTCCCAGTGCGGTTTACCTGGATGGCTTATATCCATCGTTTGTTCTTGGACAGAAGATATTGTCATTCCACCACCTATTCTTTTGGATGTCATATAACTATATTCTCGTCCTGACTTATTTTTTGATTGGCTAATTGGTTGCTGACTTGTGGGAATACCTACTTGCCTCATAGCATCACGTCGCGCTGCACGCGATGAATTAAAAGGGTTATCTTCGGTACCTATTTGTTTTCCGTTCCAACCCCACGGATCAATCCACATCAACCCATTCGGCGCATACTGATACAGATTAAACCCACCCAACAACCCAATCGGATCCGGCTGCGTAAATCTACCTATATCTGGGTCATAGTACCTAAAAGTATTGTAATGTAAGCCCGTTTCTCTGTCTAAATACTGGCCTTGATACCTCAGGTTCTGTTGTATCTGGCTGTGTTCG
>NZ_JAFNPG010000003.1:0-4791 GCF_026535815.1 Snodgrassella sp. B3088 | reverse complement strand
CACCGCGCCAAGGATGGCACAAAAGTTAATCAATGCAGTCTGTAGTAAGGCAGAAAAAATAATAGGAGATAAGGACGACAAATAGATAAATAGTACATTTGATTAAGTTACAAAATCAAAAGCCAGCTAATCAGCTGGCTATTTTTTTATGGAGAACAAAGTGAATACACAATTGACAGAATTAAGTAACAAACTCGCAAAAACCTTTGATTTAGGAAGCGGACAAGGATTAATAGAAACGCTTAAAAAAACAGCATTCAAGGGGGAAGTGACCAACGAGCAGATGACGGCCTTGTTAATCGTTGCTAATCAATACAAATTAAACCCATGGACATCTGAAATATATGCATTTCCAAGCAATGGCGGCATTACTCCGGTAGTGGGCGTTGATGGCTGGGCGCGGATTATAAATGCTAATTCGCAATTTGATGGGATGGATTTTGAATATAACGAGAATAGTTGTACTTGTCGAATTTACCGCAAAGACCGCGCCCACCCCGTTTCAGTTACTGAATTTATGAGTGAGTGCAGACGCAACACGCAGCCGTGGAAAACCCATCCTAACCGCATGCTGAGACACAAGGCAATGATTCAGGCGGCGCGATTGGCTTTTGGTTTTGCTGGAATTTACGACGAAGACGAGGCAGAAAGAATCAAAAACGCAAAAGATTGCGTGGGTGAAGATGAGCCTAACCCATTTGCCGGCGATTTACATAACCCTGAAAGGCAAAATCTGATAACGGAGGCCGAGCAAGTCGCACAGAAAGGCGATATTGATTTACTTCGTGAACATTTTAGAAGCTTATCAACAGAACAGCGTGCAATCATAGGTACGGATGAGATGGTACGCATATCTAATATTGCTAAAGACGTCGAATTAAATACCGTCGATGCGGAAATAAAGGAGGCTTAAAAATGGAGCAAAGAACTGATGAATGGTTTGCCGCTCGGCTTGGTAAGGTAACAGGCAGCCGAATTGCCGACGTCACAGCAAAAATTAAATCCGGATATGCGGCAGCACGTAAAAATTATATGTCGCAGTTGCTTTGCGAACGCCTGACCGGCGTGCATGAAAGCATTTTTGTAAACGCAGCGGTACAACGCGGCATCGACCTTGAGCCCAAAGCCCGTTCTAATTATATTCTTTTAACTGGCGAGTTAGTTGAAGAAGTCGGATTCATTAACCATCCTACCATTCAAATGTCTGGGGCGTCTCCTGATGGGTTGGTAGGGCATGATGGATTATTAGAAATTAAATGCCCTAACACATCTACACACCTAGATTTCATCAGAACTAAAAAACCTAAATCCGAATATATGTTGCAAATGCAATGGCAGATGGTGTGCACGGGTAGGAAATGGTGCGATTTTGTTAGTTATGATGACCGGTTACCAAAGAATCTTGCTTTCAGTTCTGTTCGTATTTTTAGGGACGATGAAAAAATAATCGAATTAGAAGCAGAGGTTAATAAATTTTTAGGTGAATTAGACGAATTAGCAAAATCTGTATTATTAATGGCCGCTTAAAGAGGGGTGCTATGTCTGTAAACAAAGTAATTTTAGTTGGTCGCCTAGGCCGAGACCCTGAAACGCGTTATATGCCCAGTGGGGATGCGGTAACTAATTTCCCCCTTGCTACTGATGAAAAATGGAAAGATAAAAGCGGGCAGCAACAGACCAAAACCGAATGGCATAATATTACGCTGTACGGTAAATTAGGGGAAATTGCCAGCCAGTATCTACGCAAAGGCAATCAGGTTTTCATAGAGGGGCGGATACAAAGCCGTAAATATACCGGCAAAGATAATGTGGAGCGATTGGTCTACGACATCATCGGAAATGAAATGAAGATGCTAGGCAGTCGGAATGATGGCGCAGGCAATGACACAAATAGCTATGTAAGCCATGGCGCAGCCCCTGTGGCATCAGTGCCAACCTCGTCGCCCGCACCAACTCAGCGACAGCCGCACCAGTATCAGCAATCCCCGCCGGTGAGTGATGATATAGATGACGACATACCGTTTTAGCCGTTCAAGCTTGTAGCAAAGCCAGCTGATTAGCTGGCTTGAATCTGTTACACAATCAAATGATAACTTTAGGATGTAGTTCTTCAATAGGAACATCTAATCTTGAAAGGCTGCATTCACCGTGAATTACTCTAATACGTTTAGCTAGCTCAATCAGGTACTCGGCTTGCTGTTTAGTTTGCCGTAAGAGTTTCCTAAACACATCTGCATCAACGCAGTTATAGCCGTCAATGTTTTTGACGTATTCTACGGTAGCATTTTTAACGATGACGAGCCATCTACCATCTTGATTAAGCAAAGGTTGATTATTAGTGACAGGCTTAAACAGTTCAGGCGCATCGGGTATGCTTTGCAAGTATTTTAAGGCGTCGTTAAAGTCTTTGGCTAAAATATCGTGATAGCGATAAACATGGAATTTATCATGAAGACCTCTGTACACTGCACGATAAGTTCGGCCTGTTTGGCTAACCACGAATTGCACAGCCTGTCGTAATTGTTTTTGCTGTTCACAAGAAATGGTTAGTGCATAGCTGCCGGTTTTGCGAATGGAGGGCAGGACTTCACTAGTTACCCATTTTCTAAATCTATGGGGTAGGCTCCCCATCTCCATTGCTTTGCGGCTGCGTAGAATTAAAATGAATAGACCACTTTCACTAATAATATTAACTTCACCTCCACCACCATTGATTTTAGACCGCCCTATGTTAAACATAGACCGCTCATCGTCATCAAGCTTTTCAACTGCTTGAGTTACGTTTTTAATATGTAATGCTGCACAAACATCCTGAGCAACGAACCATATTTGGTCTTCGTGATGAATAGTGCGAATAGGGACATTTTCAAAAAGAGATGAAACGATTTGATTTTGCATAATCAACTCCGTGTAGATATTTAAACCTATCTCCCATCGCCAAATGGGTAGAGTAGGACTATACAGGTTGGCGAACTGCTTACACGGAAACAGCACATCTTGCGATGTCCCATATAGCCTACCCATTGGTAAACTATGCAAACAAAAAAACCGCTTTAAGCGGTATTTGTTACCGTGAAAAACAGGTCGCCAAACCTGACAGCTCTATTGAAAGCTGCGTAACTATATTAGCTGTTTTAATTTTCATTTTCAACTTCCATTAAAAAACCACTCCAAGGAGTGGTTGGTGTCATTGCTTGTTTCTAACAATAAGATTGCTTAACGTCTTTTACTAGCAATGCAAATTGTGTTTAGGAAAGTAGGGTGGCGGGTGTCAACTACCGCAAATTGTCACGTTGGAGGGCAAGAACATACAGGGTAGGAAACTGCCCAACAAGGACGCAGCCAACCTCACGGTTGCCTATATGTCTTGCCCATAAGGTAAATGATAACCTAGATAGGCGGCCAAGAGGTTCGAAAACCTGAAAAGTAAGGCTGGAATTATTTCCCTTGCGGGTATTGTATTCTTCACCCTCTCGGCCATAAAAAGGAATCAAATGCCAATTGAATACAGACATTGATTGAAATCATACAGGCACAAAGAATCACGATAACCGTCGTGATGCGGCTTGCTAAGGGTTTCGACACCCCATGAATCAATCATGCCTAGTAAGAATCTAATTGTCAACTATTAATAACCAACAGCCTTTGGGCTGTTTTTTTATGCGTGAAAGGTTTTGATATGTACAAATTAAGTAAGCGTTCTTTAACTAATCTTCAGGGGGTAAATACTAACCTTGTAAAGGTGGTTCAACGAGCCATTGAAATCACTAAACAAGATTTTNNATTGCGCTCCCGTGAGCAATGTTGCATTAACTATGGCAAGGGTAGAACTGCCCAGCAATGTACACAGAAAGGTGTGCCGGCCAAATACGCACAGCCCAACATTNTAAAGTTACGTGGCTAAATAATCCTTTTGCGAGTAAGCATTCCCAAGGGCGCGCCGTAGATTTGGTACCTTATCCGGTAGATTGGAACAATTTGGCCAAATTCCGTTTAATCGCCGAAGCCATGAAGCAGGCCGCCAAGGAACTAAATGTCTCCATCATTTGGGGCGGGGATTGGCAGAAGACCAAAGATTACCCACATTTTGAGGTGTAGCCATGAAGAATGTTAATTACTTGGCCGCTGGCGCGTGGTTGCTGGCGGCCTTATNTGAGAACGGCTACCACAAAGGGAAAGACGAAACGCAAAGGCAATATCAAGTGGCTTTGGCCAAACAGCAGGAAGCATCCAAGCAGGCCAGCCAAAATTATGAGAAACAGAAAGCAGAAAACGAGGTAAAGCGAGATGAACGACAAGCGCAAGTCACAAAAATTGTTAGGGTGCCTGTGTACACTAATGTCTGTCTGGATGCTTCAGGGGTGCGCCTCGTCAACGAAGCCATTAGCAGCCGTTAATGTTCAGGCCAACCTTACCGAGCCATGCCCTGCATTAAGCCCGTTAAAGGGCTCAACAGGCGCCGACATTCTCCCGTGGGCAGTTGGGGTGGTAGAGAAGTACAATGACTGTGCGCGACGGCATAGCGCGCTAGTAAAAGCTGTCGGGGAGTAGCGCCTAAATTAAATAGCAATCGTGGTGCGCGGCACCACGGTTGTAGAATATTAAATATAATTACATAGAATAAATTTGTGACAATTCTGTGACAGTAAAAGCTATTATTTTGCGAATATATAACTTGATATGTGTTTTTTAAAATCCTTTAAAAACTCCATAAAACGGGCGTTTGGGGCAATATGTGGCAGTAAGTAGTGTTATGTGACAAGTATGTAATATTGCATATTACTGGCACCA